>NZ_JBFUHJ010000062.1:0-22875 GCF_056402455.1 Paenibacillus sp. P4_A7
TCGTAGCTCCCTGCCCATACCTTGGTTTGTCCGAGGAAAGGCATACCATGGTTCATATCAAGTGCGTCCCCTCTAGCCTTTCCGACATTAGCGTCAATAAGCACCAATTCATCCATACGATCTCTTAGCAATAACGTATACGCGGTCGTGGAACCTACAGCCCCTACTCCAATTACAACAACTCTAGTTTTCTTCATTTTTCATGCACTCCTTCAAATGGTTTATTTACGTAATAATACATGGCTCCCATTAATACAGAGCCTCCGACTAAATTACCTAGTGTGACTGGTATTAAATTATGAAGCATCCCACCCAATGAGATTGATCCTGGATGGTTCAGCACCAGCGCAATCGCGAAAGTACAAAGGTTTGCAATACTGTGCTCGTAGCCCGAGATGAAAAAGCAGAAAACGAACAGCATCATCGTAAACAGCTTTGGTCCGTCACCCCGCAATGACATCGGTATAAAGAAAGCTAAACATACTAGCCAATTACAAAGAATTCCTCGGAAGAACAGCTCCCATACTGGAGTGTGTATCTTCTTTTCGACTACGCTGAGCAAAAATCCGTTGACCGAAGCATCATCGAATAATCCCGTTGTCCAAATCAGCAGCGCGAACGCTACTGCCCCAAGAAAATTGCCGGCATAGCTCATACACCATAGCTTAATCACATTTAACCAGCGCATTTTGCCGCGTAATGCCGCGTAAGTGTAATAAAACGTATTGCCTGTAAACAAATCCGCGCCACCATAAGCGATTAGAATAATAGCGGCTCCGAACGTGATAGCGGCCATCGGGTAGGTAAGCGGCGAGTGCACGTTATAAAAAAAGCTGCCCGTCTTAAAGGCTACGATAACACCAAATCCGATAAACATACTCGCGAGCATAGCTCGCAGTAAATAACGCAGCTTACTTTGCATATATACTTTCTGTTTCTTTAATGCAAGCTGCTCAACCCTCATTAGAGGGACATGCTCCATAAGTATTCCTCCTGTTAGCTTCAAAAAGTGAAGCTCTGATGCTGATGTAACTCATTATAATTGTTCCAATCTATGTACTCTGTGATTTTTATCACAAAGCTTTACTCTTCATTCTCCACGGAATAGTTTTGATTTCCTTATAATTAATAGATAAAATAAAAGGAAGAAGCAAAACAAAAGAGAAGAAGGGGTGTGCAGCAATGATCTGTTATATCGCCATGCTGCGTGGCATTAATGTTAGCGGTCAAAAAATAATTAAAATGGAGCATTTGAGATCCGTTTTCGAGGATCTTCATTTGGGTCAGGTTAGAACTTATATTCAAAGCGGAAATGTCCTATTCGTAGCGAAGGAACAGGACATTTCAGCTCTTGAAACGACTATAGTGAAGAAGCTGGAAGAGGTGTATGGCTACCATGTACCCGTTATGGTAAGAACCCATGAAGAGCTTCTTCACGTAATTGACAATAACCCATTCGCAAAAATGGAGCTTGCTGAGAGCGATAAAATTTACGTCGCTTTTTTATCACATGAACCGAGCACGGAAGCTATTCAAGCTCTAATGACCTTTATAAACGACGTTGACGATTATATTCTAAAAGGACGAGAAGTTTATATTTTGGCACGACAAAACTATGGAAAGTCTCTTTTCTCTAATAACTTTCTAGAGAAGAAGCTAAAAGTATCCGCCACTACGCGTAATTGGGCTACCGTTAATAAGCTATCAGCTTTATCAGAAAGCTAGCTGACAACCATTCGAATTTCTTCATATTTCGCGTCAAATGAAATACGCAGCTCTTTATTTTCCAAGTACCATAGATTATCTTCCTCCATATAGAAGGTAATACCTTCGACCACTTCGCTTAAGCCGATTCTTCTCGGTTTATCTTTAATGACGCCAAGCGATAGGCCTGGATGAACACTGCCGCAGCCGCCTAGACGCACATATATACGAATAAAATCTCCATCCGTTAAGCCCATTTCTGTTTTATACCAACGTGCAGCAGGCTGCTCCACCACTATATTCATCATTGTCACCTCCTTAGTCAATTTTCGTACATTCAAATACCTATACATTCAGGTATTAGACTAATAGTACGTTTCTTCTTCCAAGTTGTAAATCTGAGATAATGAATGAAAACGATCACATACAAAAAAAAAGTCATACTGCCACATATGGCAGTATGACTTTTTGTTCAAATGCTCGTGAATAGCAATTGCTATTGATACGCTAGCATCTTGCGTCGAACTCGCTCACTTAATGAGGATAGACATTTTCGAATTCAACACCGCAAGGCCCGCCATCGGTATTACCATCGAGCTCTACCTTCGTTCCGTCACCACGGTAAAGCGGATTATAGAATTGTCCTATTTTAGTAGCTGATTCATTCGCATAATGACAGATGAAAGCACGTCTGAATTGATCCTTAGTTTTGTTGCGGTAAGAGCCGTGAATCAGATTGCCGTTAAAGAACAGCACATCCCCTTTATCCATTATCGCGGGAACCACCTTCTCATCCTTAGGCGGCTTCACATAATGCGTCGTAAAGGATTCCTTCGAGTCCGCAAGATCTGGGCATACAATATTATAATCATTCGTTTTCGGTACGATAAGCAAGCTGCCATTTTCTTCAGTAGCCGCATCTACAGCGGTCCATGCTGCGATACAGTTACCTGGTTCCACCTTCAAATAGAAATTATCTTGATGCAATGCCTGTCCTCGTGAACCAGGCGGCTTATAATAAAACATACTTTGCGCAGCAAGCGCTTCTTCCCCATAAAGATCCGCAAGCACATCCAATACAGGCTGATGAAGCATATATCTCATTGCCGTTTCATTGAAACGGTGCGGGTGCATAACACGTGGATACCTAGCCAATGGATCAGACATCTCAGAATCCAGATCAGGCTCAAAGTGGCCAGGTATCGTCTGATTGCTGATCTCTTCAAAAGTCTGTTCAATCTCTGTTAATTGCCCCTCGGAAAAAATCCCTTTTACAATTAAATAGCCTTCTGTTTGAAATTGCTGCTTTTGTTCCTGTGTTAAAGCTCTTAATGTATCGTTCACTTGTGTTCCTCCTCAATCGATATCCCTCAATACTTAAAGTATAAAAGAAGTTAAGGAAGAGATGAAGTAACAATGATGCTTATTTGTCACACAATCCTGCTATTCACTAGCCTTCTCACGCAAAAATCGTTATGCTGAAAACAACTAACTATCACAGGAGGCATCTGACTATGAGTAAGATTAATCTACCCTCTGAATTTAATGGAGGAGAACAGGGTTTCGTCATTGCTGGACATTTTAAAGAAACAGATACGTACTCTACTAGTCGACCTGATGGGAGAAAAGATTGGTTGATCACGTATACGTTAGACGGGGAAGGCTTTTTCGAGGCTCCATTGGAGCAATTACTATGCCAGCCTGGTGACGTTACACTTCTTCGACCTGGAACACCTCATCAATACGGCACATCTAAGGGGAAGAATTGGCATTTTGTATGGGCTCATTTCTCGGATAAATTAATGCCGACAAGTATTCTCCCAGATAAACCTTTATCCAATCAGACAGTTAGCAACGAGGCAGCTAGGAAGCGTATTTACCGAGCTTTTATGCGAATAATCTCGGACTCAAGAGAGCGCAGCAACTACTGGAATGAGCTTTGTCTCACTTCACTAACCGAAGTACTTATTCTGCTAGCCCAAAGAAGACAATACAGACATGACAGCCGCGTAGAAGAGACGCTGCACCGTTTATCTCAAAGCATGCGAGAGCCAGTCCGAATAGAAGCACTCGCACATGCCGTCGGCCTTTCGCCATCAAGACTCTCTCACTTATTTAAGGAAAATACCGGACAATCTATAATTGATTCGCTTAATCAAATGCGAATTCGTCAGGCTGCACTTCTCCTGGAGCATACCGATCGAAGCTCCTCGGAAATTGCCTATGATGTCGGCTTCCACAATTACAATCATTTCATTAATCAATTTCACAAATGGATGGAACTGAGCCCAAGCGCTTTCAAGAAAATGAAGCAGTCGACTGGGCTCAATCCCGAGCGGGAATGATTATAATGAAACCAATCTGCTTGAATCCGCTCACTCCCAAAATCAAGGGGGGAGCTATGCCTTCCACGTTAACCTCTATTGCATATTTGGCGCACATAGTTCCATCTCCCTTCTGTTTGCGATAAAACGCTCCTGTTGATTAAATAACCTCCCGCTCATCGTTCCCCGGCAGTGCTGGATGAGAAGCATGCGGCTCTAGCTGATACCAAAATGCTGTCGATGCGATATCGCTTTGCTGTGGTAGGTATCTTCCGCCGGAACGCCAGCCCAAATCCTGGATCGTTACCCGCAAATCATTCTCGAATCGGATCGGGTCCATAATATGCCACCGATACATGCCAAAGCGAGGCTGGCTGCGGTATAATCCGTCCGGCATAATAAGCTGATGCATGCCGAGATACGCGGTTGAGTAGGTCGAGTATTTCCCCTTCGGCTGCTCCCAGTTCCATGCCCCGCCAAAATAATCCTCCGTGCCGGTTCCGCATATCGTAGGAAATTCCTTATCTCCATCCATGAAAAATTTAATTTCTCCCTCGCCCCACCAACCCRTATTGTTAACCTGCCATGCCAAGTAGGTGCCGATATATTGACCCTTCCCCTTCACTCCGTCCATTATCGTATGTACGTCGCCATACGTTACAGGATTCGATCTTCTCCACTGAGCATGGAAGTAAGCCATATCCTCCGGAACCTCTGTCAGCGTGTAGTCCACTTGGTAGTAGAGCACCACTTTATCGGACTCTCTGTTCTCTACCGTAATTTTCGCGTCTTTACGGAATGGCATCATCCAGTAGCTGTTCATTCCTCCTGCTGGATTTACAGCTATCGGCTGAGAATTCACATCGCATCTCTCTTGCCAGCCATTGCAGAAGAAATCTCCGAGCGGCACTTCTACCGACGGCTGCTCCTCACCATCCCAATACATCCGCAAAATCATATTGCGCCAATGAGAAGGAAAACACGTCAGCCATATATGCTGAATTGCGCCTGGGCCCTTAATTTCAGCCATCGTGTAAGTTGATCCAGCAGCAATCTCAACAGAAGGAGATACCTTCCAGCCGACTCCCAGATCACGTGCACATTTTGCCCCTGTTCCTTCCGTCGCCATGCCACCCTTGCCTTTTTCACCATTAAAATTTTCCGCGCTAATCGATCTCGTCTGTGCACCCGATACTCTCGCTAAATTCCCCAATCCCATGTCCAACCCGTTAAATGCATTCATCCTCATATGCCCCCTTCAAAATAAATGCCGTAGTAAAACCACAAAAATGGTTAAGTATTGCTGTGCATAGATCGCAATAATATAATAGAACATGCTATCTACTATTTCGCTTTAACACTTGTGTTACCGTTTACAACGCCTATGTTAGCACAACTTTTCCCGAAAACATTTATTGCAACTTGTCATTATTTATCCAATCTTGCTAACTTGGAGTGATGTCATGGAAACGCTATTTGATGCGAAAAAAGCATTAATAATGAAGCTCTCGCCAAATGTTCGTAAAGCCTGGAACCATCGCGAAGTGGATATGCGCTTGAAATCTCGGATTATATTTGACTATGAGCTGCTCTACTTGGAGAAGGGAGAACTTACTTTAAGGATCGATGGTATTGTGCATACTATTCGCCCTGGTGACATGGTCCTATTTAAGCCGGGCAAAGAACATGAATTCATACAATCTATCGGAGAGAGCTGGATGCCGCATATTCACTTTGATGCGCTCCATGAGCCTAATTTCGAAGAGGTGCCGATTAACTACAAAAGCCTATCCGAATGCAGCGATCAGGAAAAAGAGTGGATACGCGAGGATGTATTGGAGTCCATACTGCAAATACCCGACGTCATTCGGATTGAAAACCATAGTGAAATTTTAAAGACACTGCTGCAGCTCATTCATGCCTACGAGCGACGCGATCTTGATTTTTTCATTCTGCAAAAATCATTGGTTTTGAAGCTGATTTATCTCATCATGAAAGGACTTGAGGCTAGTGACATGAATCGGAGGCACATCCACCATAAGTCACTCGATGCGGCAGCAACCCTTATCATGGAACGATTTGACCAGACGATTCTTCTTGATGAATTATCCAAGACTGCTACGCTCAGCATCTTTCACTTCTCACGTCTTTTCAAGCAAAAATACGGGCTTACACCCCATCAATTCCAGATGAGATATCGGATCGAAAAAGCGAAGCATCTCATGATTTATACACCGTTGTCGATTACGACCATTGCCGAGAAAGTAGGCTACGGCAGTGTTTACGCGTTTAGTAAAGTATTTAAACAAATGGAGGCAATGTCCCCAAGGAAATTCATTCAAACCTATACCGGACTAAACGAAATTTAATCTATGTAGCCGACTATAATAGGTCTTACTATTTTCTAATTGATACGCTATGATTGTGGAAAAAACAAATAGAAGAAGGGGATACATTCGTGTTCTACTCACTTCGCACAAGATTAATCATCATGTTCTCTCTCCTCCTGATCATTCCATTAACGATTATCGTAGCGGTGGTAATCGGCGTATCCACGGATGTTATTGGGCAATTGATTCGGGTATCAACCTCACAAACGATGAATCAGTATGCTACATACGTAAGTTCAATGACCGAGCAAGCTGAAGAAATGGCCAATCAGGTGCTGGCAAATGACATCACGCAAGACTGGCTTACTACCCAGAAGGAGCGCCTTGCAGCATCACTCACAGATTTTCAAGATAATATGAAAATGCAGCAATACTTATCGATGCTATCCAGCAATAATTCTAAAATTGAATCTGTAAGCGTTTACTTCAATGATAGATATGGAATCTGGACTTTCTCGGACGACTATCTCAAGTCGCCATGGTATACCTCTTATATTGTGGACGATCTTCGATGGACTCCTTCCCATTACGATAAGGAGCAGCCGTCGATTTCTATGAAAACTCTTCCTCTCAACAGCTACATCCATCCCTTAACAGAACTTCAGACTATGCAAAACATTGGGCTRATTAAAGTTAATATTTCAACGAAAGAAATACGAAGACCGCTTGATAGTATCCGACTAGGCGATACTGGCCATATCTACTTGGTTCAAGGTAACGGCGAGCCGATTCTTGATCAAGATATGGCGGATCACCTTGGTATTGTAAAGGCAGGACTGAAACAAATCGAGGCAACGAAGACCGATGACATCAGCGGTTATACAAGAGTAAGTGAAGGCAACAAATCTTACTTGCTCTTCTATCACAGGCTTGAGCCTTTAAATTGGATGCTGACTGGCGTCGTGTCAGAGGATGAATTGTTCAATCGCATCACATCTATCCGAACTTATGTGTTCCTATTCAGCGGCGTTCTATTAGCGCTTGCAATCGCAGGAGCCTATTGGATGTCTTCTGGTATTGTAAGTCCCTTGTCTAAGCTTGCATCCTCTATGAGATTTGTTGAAAATGGTGATTTCTTGAATGCGGCAAAGCGATTGCCCGACATGAAATCGAAGAAAAATGAGGTCAGCTTTGTCGTCCAAATTTTCAGCAGGATGATCCATCGCCTGAGAGACAACATTCAGCTTGAGGTCGAGCTGAATCTAAGAAGAAAGGATGCGGAATATAAAGCGCTGCTGCTGCAAATCAACCCCCACTTCCTCTATAACACATTAGAAGTAATTGGCTCACTTTCCGCGCAGGGGCGCAATAAGGATGTACTTAAAGTAACAGAATCACTTGGTAGAATGATGCGTTATTCTTTGCGGCTGGATAACGACATTGTCAATTTGAAGGAAGAATTGAAATATGTTAATTATTTTGCCTCAATTATATCTATGGTTTATGGAGAACGGATGAGTCTGCTTCTGCTAGATGAAACCGGAGAGGAAGAAGCTTCTATTCCCAAATTTATTTTACAGCCACTAGTAGAGAATGCTGTTAAATTCAGCCTAGATCATACCGAAAAAGTTGAGATTGTACTTATAGCCAGTCTCCAAGGCAATGATTTGTCGATATCGGTAAGAGACAATGGGATTGGCATGAAGGAAGAGCTACTTCAAGAGCTATTGGCCGTTTCTATCGAAAACGATGATTATATGCTGAACAACAATGGAAAAAGAATTGGACTTCGAAATGTCATTGCAAGAGGGAGACTCATCTATGGGGATCGTTTTCACATCAACATCGATTCGAACCCAGGAGCAGGTACAACGGTTAATTTAAGCTTTCCGCGAGGAGGAGAACACTATATATCGGGTCATGATCGTAGATGATGTAGAAGAAATTCGCAAAGGGATAAAACTGAAGGCGGATTGGTGTGAGCTCGGCTTTGATATTTGCTCAGAAGCCCAAAATGGGAGAGAAGCGTTGGAGCTCCTAACTCATCAGTCCATCGATCTTGTCATTACCGATATTCATATGCCCATAATGAACGGCTTAGATTTATTACGCGAATGCAGCTCCTCTTATCCTGATATGAAGCTGGTTGTACTGTCCGGTTACGATGACTTTCAGTATGTAAAGACGGCCCTTCAATGCGGCGCAATCGACTATTTGCTCAAGCCAGTTGTCGTCGATGAGCTTGAAGAGCTGCTGAAGAAAGTGAAAACGATTATGGATGAGGAGTTTCTACAGAGAGAAACAGAATCTAGCATAGAGCACCAACTCAATAATCATAAAGCACTCTTACAGGAGCAATTCATACTGCAATTAGCCAAAGAAGATACTCGCAGTATTCCCGAAATGATAGAGAGAGCGGGTTTCTTGAATTTGCAGCATCTGATTACAAACCATATGCATGCGTTTATTATTACCGTTCAAATGCGTGTTCCAGAGGGGCGTTACAATGAATCCCCGCTTCGTCCAGACTTACTGCGAACCGCCTTTCAACTGATATGCCGAGAAATAGCTGGTCCTTACAAACAGAACGCGATCGTCTTTTATGATATGAACCATCCATCCATGATGCATTTTTTTTTGAAAACCCAGCCCGATCTCGACTCCGCCGCAGAACCAAAGCGCTTCAGCAGTACGCTTCAACAAAAAATCGCTCATTATTTGCATCTGGAAACTGTAATTGGCATCGGCCACCTTATCACCAGTCCCGCAGAAATGAAGAAGGGTTATGCATCTGCTCTACTCGCTTGGAGTCAAAGTCGACTTAGTCAAAACTCGCAAATTGTGCAAGCCGATCATTTGCATGAGAATGTAATGGTACCTKAGGATTTGGAAATTAAAATGGCACTGTCACTAGAAAGAGGAGAATCAGGTCTATTTGAAGATACCGTTAAGGAATGGCTCTCTTTGCGAGAACAGCATTCGATGTATTCTTACTATTTGGCGGTCATGAAGATGTTCTTATTGTTTGACTCCGTCACGCGCAAATACCATTTAGAGCAAGCACCCTTTCAAGAGCTCATGTGGAGTATGAACCATACTTTATGGAAATTCGATTCCAATGAAAATAACATGGACCGGGTGCTGCATATTGGCTATTTAATTATGGAGGGAATCCGGCGCACGAAAGCATCCAGCGGAGAAGAAATTGTCAATGCCATTTGCCTTTACATAGAAGAAAACTATAGTTATGAGCTTAGCTTAGCTGGCCTTGCGGAGAGGTTCCACATTAATGCAGCATACTTATCGGACCTCTTTCACAGACAGACTGGGAAGACCTACAGCCAATATTTATTTGATACTCGCATGAAGCATGCTGAGCTTCTTCTGAAGGACGACCATCTGCGAATCGGAGATATCGCTTCTCTGGTGGGGTTTTCGAATGCGGGCTATTTTGGCACGATATTTAAGAAACAATTTAGAATAAGTCCCAGCGAATATCGTGAATCCAAAAAAAACAACATATAAGTCCCAATGAAACTCGATTCCCCCTAATATCCTGTCATGATAAGGTTAATTTGCAAGATCACTTCACTAGTAAGAAGGGAGTCTTACCTTATGAAGAAACCCGCTAAATGGCTTTATTTAGCACTAGCTATTATTCTTACGATCGGAATATCAGCAGGTTGCTCCGGTACCAACAGCAAAAAAGAAAACACGAATAAAGAAGGGAACGCCGGCGGCTCGTCAAGCTCATCCAATGAGAAGGTGACGATTAAATATTGGCGTCACGACAATGACGCTGAAGTCAAAGCATTGAACCAGCTCATCGCTTCCTTCCAGAAACAGTATTCAAATATTACGGTTAAGATGGAAATCATTCCTTACGGCGATTATGAAACCAAGATTCGTACCGCGTTAGCTGGCGGAAGCGCACCGGACATCATGGGCGTGGATGGCCCATTCATCGCTTCTTACGCGCATCAAGAAGCAATCATTCCATTGGATGATTATTTTGCACAAGATGGTGACCTAGAGGATATTACGAAGCCCGTCCAAGAAAGCTTAACTTATAATGATAAGCTTTGGGCAGCCCCATTAAATGACGCGAGCGTAGCGATGTTCTACAACAAAAAGCTGTTCCAAGAAAAGGGCATTCCTTTCCCATCGGAAAATCCAGATGAAGCATGGACATGGGAACAGGTACTGGATGCCGCCAAAAAAATTAATGATCCGGCCAAAGGAATTGTCGGTTGGGATCCGGCTTGGGGCATCGGGCCTGGCGAAGGCTCCGCATTTGTAAAAATGTCACTACTTTGGCAGGCTGGTGCCGAGCTGCTTAGTCCTGACGGTAAAACAGCAGATGGCTATTTAAATTCTCCCGAGGGCAAAAGAGCTCTTACGTTCTTTAATGATTTGTACAACGGTTCAAAGGTCGCTGCCAAAGAGCTTCCGCCAGAATCATTTGAGTCTGGAAAGATGGGCATTATGATGAACGGACCGTGGCATCTCCCACAATTAACGAACAATTTCCCTGACTTTACAGATTGGGCAGTTGCACCGCTCTGGAAAGACAAAATGCAGGTTACCCCGATGGGCAGCTGGAATATGGCCATTACGAAACAATCGAAGCATCCAGATGAAGCTTGGAAGTTCGTCAATTGGGTAACGGGCAAAGAAGGCGCTAAAGTATGGTATGAAATAACGAAAAACCTTCCTGCCCGCATATCTACTGCAGAAGCATTCCCAGAGCTTCAAGAGTATCCATTGAACATTTGGGTGAAGCAATCATCGTCGTACGCTAAGCCTCGTCCTGCTTCGCCTGCTTATCCATCGATCAGCAAAGCATTTACGGAGCTCTTCGAAGAAGTGGCATTAGCTAATAAAGATATCGATGATGCCTTAAACTCGGCTGTAGAGAAAATTGATAAAGCGATTGCGAATGTGAAGTAAGTGAAAGGGGAGCTGGCTCGCCAGCTCCCCTTTCCTATTCGCTAAGGAAGGGACGGATGTCGACATGCGCACGATGAGAAACAAAAGGCCGCTGCCGCTATTTTCTTTCCGTAAGCAGGAGGAGTGGTCCGCTTACGCGTTTATATTGCCGACTGTCGCCAGTTTGGCTATTTTTACATTTTACCCGATGCTTTATGCGCTTGTAGTTAGCTTCAAAGATTTTAATCTCATTAGTCCAAACTCGCATTTTATCGGATTGGATAACTACATCGAGCTGCTGAAAGACCGACAGTTTCTCGATAGCTTAGTTCATTCGTTTCATTTTGCCATTATTGTTATACCTGTTCAGACCGCTATAGCATTGAGCTTGGCACTTCTGGTACAGAAGACATCTTTGTTCAGCAGTCTATTTCGAACGATCTACTTCTTGCCCGTCATCGTTGCAATCGGCGTTGCCTCCACTGTATTTCGTTTGATCTACAATCAAGATTTCGGCTTGCTCAATGGCTTCTTGAAGCTAGTTGGTCTTCCAACGGTCAGTTTCTTGTCAGACCCTAAGGTTGCAATGTACGGTGTCATGATACTTGGCATGTGGAAGGCTGTCGGTTTTTTTATGATCATCTTTTTAGCCGGTTTAAATAATATTTCCAAAGACATTTACGAGGCTGCCGAGGTCGATGGCGCTACTCGCATGAATATGTTTTTCCGAATTACATTGCCTCTACTTAAGAGAACGACGGCTTTTGTAATCATCATCACAACGATGGACGCTATCAAAATATCTGGGCCGATCTTTATCCTTACAAATGGCGGGCCAGCAGGCTCTACTTCAACAGCCACTTTTTTTATTGTGAAACAGGCTTTTGATCAATTAAGAATGGGCTACGCGACAGGTGCGGCTATGATCCTATTCGTACTCGTACTCTGTATTTCTATCATTCAATTGAGGCTGTTCAAGTCTGATGTCGAATATTAAGGAGGGCTAACCATGAAGAGAAGTTTGCTTGATATCGTTAAAATCATCCTCATGCTTGGTTTGGCTATCGCAGCCGTTCTACCCATCGTATGGATGGTACTCGGTTCTTTCCGTGCGCACGAGGAGATATTTAAGTACTCGAGCGAGTTACAATGGCGAACGATATTTCCTGTGAATTGGACTTTTGAAAACTACGTAAAAATCTTTACTGACGCCAGCAAACCATTCAGCCGATTCATTTACAACACGCTGCTAGTTGCAGTGCCCGTTACCTTGTTGTCACTGCTCTTCAATTCTATGGCTGCTTTTGCTTTTGCCAAGATGAGGTTTCGGTTTAAGAACATCATCTTCCCTATCTTTCTATCTGCTTTGGTCATCCCGGGTGAGGTTACGCTTGTTCCGACTTATTTGCTAGCCAATAGCTTCGGATGGATCGATTCCTACACCGCTTTGATCGTTCCAGCAATCGTATCCGTATTCAGCGTGTTTCTTCTTGTACAATTCTTCTCTGACATTCCACGCGATTTGCTGGAGGCGGGACGAATTGACGGCGCTTCGTGGTTTGGCATTTATCAAAAGATTATATTGCCCGCATCCGTGCCAGCAATCGTTACGCTGTCCATCATTACCTTCCTCGGGCAATGGGATTCTTATCTTTGGCCGCTTATCGTTATCAATGATCTGGACAAACAAATGCTGCAAGTCGCGATTGCTTCATTCTCTAACATGCAAGTTACTGAGTGGGGACGCATATTAGCAGCTGATACAGTCAGTTCTATTCCTATTCTCATCTTGTTTGTGTTCCTGCAGAAATATTATGTACAAGGCATTACGATGTCAGGTGTAAAAGGCTAATATTTTGTTGTGAGTAGGAGAGGAATATATGGAGCAGTTACAGCTTGAGCTTGGGATAACTGAATTTTCGAATCATTTTGTAAAACAGATCATGTTCGATCCAATTGGTCTTAATAAGCCTGTAATTGATCGGAAGCAGCTTGATCCGAATACGATGCATATCATGCTGTCCTATACTTTAGAAGAAGAAATTCAGCAGGACGATTGGCAGCTTCACGTCCTGCCGGCTTTTCAACCTAGCTTTCATTGGGCTCCACATCTCACGCCTACCGACAGTCACATAATGGACCAACATTGCTTCCGTTCTCCCGCTTTGGTTGCACATGACGAGCATTATTTGCTCATTCTTATTCCTGATCTTGATATTCTGTCCAAAGGTACGCCTGTGAGATGGTATATGGATCAGGACGCCATTCGTAATCGCCTGACACTCGGTATGAGCAACTATCAAGTAACCGATCATGTATTATTCGTACGTGATCAAGGTGCGGCATATCCATCTGGCAAAGTAGATATAGGTTTCTACTTGATGATGTTTGAGGATACAGCCGTAATCGTGAATCCATGGCGTCCTGTTCTAGATTTTCTATGGACGAAGTGGGGTGGTCCGCAGCATCAATCGGGAGCTCCTAAGGTCGGGCCTTTGAACAATTATGTAGAGCATACGTATCGCTTCGCGTTCGATCATTGGAAGGATGTCGTATGGCAGCAATTTGAGCTGGATGGGAAAACGGTCGGTGCGCCTGTATTTATTGTGAATGTAACCCAAAGCCCCAATTATGCTGGAATCGCTAGTGAAAGGGAAAGTCGTTCTATCTGGAATCAGGCATGGTTCAGCTCACTTCGTTCCGCACAAGGCTTGTATCGATATGGAAAGATGAATAATAATGCAGATTTCGTTAATCGAGCGCTGATGACGAAGGAGCTCGCGCTTGCCGCTCCGCTAAGTGGCGGAATCTTCCCGACTGTTATCGGTACGCGAATGGAAGAGGTTGTTATAGATGGACAGACCGTGAATCGTTCGCTCGGTTGGGACACGTATTATTGGGGAAACTCCAATCGGAACCCTATTCATCCATGGGAATCACCCGAGCATGCCCCTTATCATGTACTCGATATGAGCTGGACCGCACTTCTTATGCTTCGGTGGTACGAGGAGCTCGAGCAGGATTCGCGGCTTCTCGCTTATGCATCGTCCTATGCCGATCAATTGCTAACCTTGCAAAGCAACAATGGCTTCTTTCCCGCTTGGCTCCATCAAGAAACTTTGGAGCCGTACGATATTTTAAGCGAATCACCGGAAACATCCATGTCTGTTACTTTCCTACTTAAGCTGTATGAGCTTAAGAAGGATTCGAAGTATTTAACAGCGGCATTGCAAGCTATACACACAGTCATGAAGGATATTATTCCAATTGGGCGATGGGAGGATTTCGAAACATATTGGTCGTGCTGTCCGTATGGGAGGACGGATCAAGTCGGCAGCAAAATTGAGCGTAATAATAGGTTCAAGCAATGCAACTTCTCGATATTTTGGACAGCAGAAGCTCTCTATCACTGCTACCAGATCACGGGGGATCGGAACTACTTAATTGTCGGAGAACGGTGTTTGGATGAAATGTTAATGAGCCAAGCCTCTTGGCAGCCTCCTTACATTTATGTAGAAGCACTTGGCGGATTTGGCGTAATGAATTGTGATGGGGAATGGAATGACTCACGGCAAAGCTTATTTGCGGAGCTGATCCTGCAGTATGGAATTGAGCTTGAGAGAAATGAATACATGGAACGAGGAAAAGCCGCTCTACAGGCTTCATTCGTCATGATGTATTGCCCTGAGAACGAGAAGACGAAGGAACAATGGGAGAAGGCCTACCCCTTTTTCAACGCGCAGGATTATGGCTTTATGATGGAAAATTACGGGCATRGCGGTGAAGTCAATCCCGAAGGCCTCGGTATGGGCACCTTTACTATTTATGATTGGGGGAATGGCGCCGCATCTGAAGCTTATCTCCGAATCAAGGATCATTTCGGTGAAATGCCGTGGTTAAAATAAATAGTTAGGCCGCCTGGTCCTATTGGACCGGCGGCTTTGTTCTACTTATTGTCAGTCCTTTGAATCATTACGGCCGTCATTCATTAGCTCCAGTAATGCTGGAGGAATCGAAAACTGCTGATTGTTAATCATAAGCTGCATCAACCCCTMCTCTTCTCCCATATGCTCTTCTTTTATTAATTCAATTTCATCATGAAGGCGTTCCATCTTCTGATCCAAAGCAGTTGCTGCATCTGCGGCTTCCTTTAGTTCCTGAAGCATATGCATCGGTACGCTCTGATTGTATTTATAATAAATTTTATGCTCCAAGCTCGCCCAGAAATCCATGGCGATCGTCCTAATTTGTATCTCGACACAAACCTGTTCTTGTCGATCGGACATAAATACAGGTACTTCAATTAATAGATGAAGACTTTGATAACCATTCGGTTTAGGGTTTTTAATATAATCCTTTACCTCTATAATTGTCAGATCACTCTGTTTTTGCAGCATTTCACTTATCACATAAATATCCGAAATAAATGAGCAAGTAATTCTCATTCCGGCTATATCTCTAATCTTGTTTTTTATATTTGAAAGATCAAGATCTATACCTTTCCTATATATCTTTCTCATTATGCTTTCCAGCGATTTTATGCGCGACTTCGTATTTTCAATCGGATTATAGTCATGTAAAATATGAAATTCCTCTTTTAAAATTTCTGTCTTCGTCTCTAGCTCATCTAAAGCGAACTTGTACATCATCATGAATCGTGTCATTTCCGTTTTCATTTTTTTTAGCTGCTTGACTTGATCTGAAGTCATTATTATGTCTTCCCTTCAATGTGCAATCTTATGAATTTAATTATAACCTCTTTGATCTTGGAAGCCAAATTGCTAGTCTTCTAATAGGAGCTGCTTACCCATTACTTCAAACTCCTTGATAGGGGAAAATGATAAATTCCAATTATAATGGAGGTACAAGCTTTGATTCAGAAATCGTAATGTATAGGTAACCACATATGGCGTTTCAATATAAACCATCGTAAGCTTCAACGTTATTTGATCCAGCCAAGTAGCATAGGTGATAACCTGTTGTCGATGCTGACGTAAATCTTTAACAAAGATATCATGGGTATGTACTGGTTGGAATAGGTTAAATGGAACAATTTTATTATTTCCTTCATCTTCATAACAAAATTCAACTTCCAGCAGCTCTCCGCTCCTATAAAAGCTGATTTTATTGAGTTTATGAGGATTATCATCCATCTCATAGCTGTCATTATTTATATCAAAAATGTCATCTAGTAAAAGTTGCGAATCTGCAAAAGAAGACTTCATAGAAGAAAGTTGCTGTTCTAAAATAGAAGCATCATTATCAACTATTGGGATTGTGGCATTATTTAAATTGTCGATAATATATTCATAGACTAAATCCAGCAGCGTTTGAAGTTGATTCATACTTTTAAAGCTTGATGTTGCCGCAATGACGATATTTTCTTTGGGTGCTACAAAACATAATTGTCCAAATGCTCCATCGCCTCGAAAGGCACCACGTCGACATAAATGAAATTGATAGCCATAGCCTTGCGCGGAATCTATTCTATCCGTAGTGCTTCGATTGTCACTCTGCTCCATTGTAGCTAATGCGATATATTTTTCAGATACGATTCTTTGGTTGTTGTATGTACCTTTGTTTAACAGCATCTGTCCAAACTTAGCCACGCTTTCTGTTGTGAGACTAAGTCCCATACCTCCCGCTATTATTCCTTTAGGACAAGTTTCCCACGAAGGCTTTGCGATCCCTAGCGGTTCAAATAGTCGCGGCATTAAAAAACCAACTAAATCTTGACCCGTTGCTCGTTCAATAATAGCCGATAACATATAGGTAGCATGAGTATTGTACAGATAATAGATCCCTGGATCATTTAATATGTCCAACGATAAAAATGTTTTTACCCAGTCTTCTTCCGCTGCTACTGTACTGTAAATATTATCTTGATGCCCTGTACTCATAGACAAAAGATGGTGGATGGTCAACTTCTCCAAGTTTACAGAAACTTTTTCTGGTAACTTATCAGGGAAGAAGGAAATCACTTTATCCTGCAAGTCCAGAAACCCATTCTCCCAAGCTATACCAACTGCTATAGATGTAACGCTTTTGCTAAGTGAATATAGTAATTGTACACTGTCTCTACGATAAGGCTCTCTCCAGAACTGGGCAGTGGCTTTGCCGTCCTGCAGCAGCATTAAGCTGTTTACCTGTAAATCCAACTGAACCATTCGCGTAAAAAAATCCATTAACGCCTTCGAGGATAATCCATGGTTTTCGGGAATATCGCTTAATATTTCCATGATTTAAGTCTCCATTCAAAACAAGCTACTCAAATATTTAGGTACGCCATTATTAATATTACTATCAATAACCTTGTCTGCTGCATTTCGTACGATTTCATTAGCGTTACTGACCGCATACTTCTCATCTGCAGCTTCGAACATAGGTAAATCATTTAAATTGTCCCCAAAGCAAACTAATCTATCAAAATTATATTTTTCCTTCAAATATAATACCGCTTTTTTTTGGTAGCATGGCAGCTCGCAATTTCAAGCCAATGAAATCCCGGCGTATAGATATCCGGACCAAAATGGCAGACACATGTATCTTTTTTGAATAACTCATTATAAGCATAAGTTAGATTGGCAGGAGTATCTACCGCATTATTATATTTATCTTTCTGACGCACCGTTTAACTGTTTTCCCAATTTTCATTGCTTGATAYGGAAACAACTAACGGACATAGGAGACCTTATTTTTGAATTTATAGCTAATTAGGGATACCTTACGGACATGAGAGCCGTTATTTGCTTGAAAAAGAACGAATATGACCTCTCTTAAGCGGAATAACGGAACTCATGTCCGTAACAACTCTCAAACGTCTCATAATTCACAAATAACGGATCTAGTGTCCGTTAGCTAATCGGAGTAATTAGAGAAAACAAAATATACATGAAAGTAACGGTATGTTTAGGGGCATTAGAGACTGGTTGCCATCACTACTCAATTGGATGAATGATAACCAAGTCACAGCGAACAAAAAAACATCCAATCTGGGCGTAATCCTAATCCCAAATTAAATGTTCTTTTGAGCACCTGCTTATTCGTAATTCACCACTAAAGACTGCCCCGCATCGATCACTAAATCTTCCTCCGCCATCGAAATAACCGAAACAGTCCCGACTTTCCCGCCCTCAAATGTATTGCCGCTTATCTGGACTTCGCTGCATGCCAACAATCGGATAAGCGAGTCGCCTTTCATACCTTGTAAACCTTTCACACCAGCGTTCTCTTCCACACGCCTGCTATGCATGATCCGATTTTTCGAGAATATCAGATTTCTAGTACTCTTAGCATCTAAAAGTCGCGATCCTACCATTTCAATATCGTTTCCTTCTATAACAATGTTGGAATGAACCGGGTTTTCCGCCGAAATGACTGTATTTTCTGGATGAATTAAGATTACGGGTTCGTTGCCCTCTGCACAGGAGATAATCCGATTGCCTCTAACTTCGACGTCTTGCACCCTACCCGACTCAAACCAACTTTCCGCATCATCGGCGACCAGGATAGCACTCATCTGTGTTCCTTCGAAAATATTGTCTTCAATGACCACTTTACGGCGAGTCGTCATAAGAACCCCGCGAGTTGGTATACTTCTGAAATGATTACCGCGGATATACACTTCAGGAGTCCAAGTTATATTTTCGATCACATCGTCCTCTTCAATGTTCTCCGGAACGGGTTCATCCAAAGTCAGTCCGATTTCCCGCAAAGRGATGGAAGATACGTCAGTTATAATACGTGTTGCATAAGGAGTTAACTTTTTGGCAGAAATAAACTCAATCACATCTCCCGGATGAAATGCCTTAAATCCGTAGCTCTGAGGATGCATGAAACGAACACAAAGGGAGCGTTTGCCATCATGACCTACAATTCGAAGGTGCGTGCCATGGACGTTGATCGCATCATCATGTGCTCCCTCAAACAAGCTGTTATTTATAGATATTTTCCCCTTATTACCGGAGAAATGCATAAAGTCGGCAAACGCCGCTGCCGTTCTTCCACTGGAAGAATGAGGCGCTAGTTGCAAACGATCGAATGTAAGGTTCTCACTAAATTGTCCGACGATGCCTAGACCATGCATATATCTCATTCCAATATTGCTCCATACGATATTTCGGCAGCTGATCAGCAAAGATCCGACCTGATCCCGGATACCGTCACGCATTTGAATAACATGATTGATCTCTGTGAGTGGAGCAGATTCAAATAGCAGCCTGAGCTTGCCGTTATCGATTTCTTCTACATGACTAGCTAAAGTTACTGGATTTGGAACCCGCCATGTCCGCTCGCTGAGTGGATCATATTGTTGCGCCGGACCGTCAGTGTAGCTCCACCCATCACCGACCCATTTCAGTTTTCCATCCCGCAGCATGTAACGGGAATCTGAATGAACCTCTACGTCCCAATGACGCTCACCAATTGCTGTGATTCTCATTTCAGAAATGGTAGGACGATCAAAATCGATATTCAAGTTTCGTATTTCTGCATCMTCACAGCCATCCATAACAATTGGCGTCATTTTTCCATGAAAGAGGAGCAAGGAGCCATTCCCTTCCACGCAGAATTGACTTGCTCCCTTGAAGAACAATCCAATCTTCTTGGTCGGATCAGCATGCTCTACTTCGCTAGCCGTATTTGAAACATAATAGGCTTCTTTTACAGAATGATCCGGGTGTATATCATATCGTCCAGGCGGAAAATCAATGACCACGGGGCCCTTCACGCTGGTAGCAGCATTAATTGTCGATTGTATCGCTTGCGTTGCATCCTCACCGGAATCTGGTTTTGCTCCAAAGTCTGTTACCCGAAAAACTGTCTGATCATTTCCTATACCATTCATTTGACTAGACAACATATATCCCCCTTATTAAAGTCTATTAGAAAAATCGATATAATAGGTCTCTCCCGCTTGGGTATCCAAAACCGTCACTTGACCGTTATAAGCGACTTTGCAGGTTTTTCCATTCAACGAAATGATTTTGCATTGCTTCAAGAGCCCATCCTGCCACTCCATATCAATTTCGAACCCGCCGCGTGCTCTAAGCCCCGTCACTTTACCCTCTCTCCAAGCATCAGGAAGTGCGGGAAGCAATTCCACTACATCGCTATGACTTTGCAGAAGCATCTCTGCAATCCCTGCAACTCCTCCAAAATTGCCATCGATTTGAAAAATAGGATGTTCGTCGAGCAAATTAGGAAGTGTTGATTTCTTCAATAACATTTCAACACTAGCACGAGCTTGCTCGCTATCTTTTAAACGAGACCAGAAATTAATGATCCATGCGCGACTCCAACCAGTATGACCTCCTCCGTGCTCCATCCTATATTCCAATGTCTTCCTTGCAGCTTCCATCCGGTCTGGAGTGGATGCATGGGTATATTGAGCGCCTGGATAAATAGCGTACAAATGAGACATATGGCGATGACCCGGCTCGACCTCTTCTACATTTTCATACCATTCCATAAGGCGGCCATCTGTTCCGATACCCGACATAGCCAGCTCTTCCCAAACTTCCTTCACATGATCAGTGAATTCATCACTTATCCCTAATTCTCCCGCGGCTTCGACCACACATGCGAATACATCCCATATGATTTGTTGATCCATCGCTGGGGCCATACATAAGCTCACGCCTGTACCATTTGATGATATATAAGTATTTTCCGGTGAAGATGAAGGGCCCGATACCCATTTCCCAGTTTCCGGATGTCTAACCAACCAGTCCAAGAAGAAGAGTGCAGATTCTTTCAGAATCGGATAAGCACGCTCAGCCAAAAAGCTGCTGTCTCCAGTAAACCGGTAATATTCCATGAAGTCCCGGACACACCAACCCGCTCCCATAGGCCACATGCCATAAGATACCGCTCCAAGAGGGGCAGTAAATAACCATGCATCGGTCGTATAGTGCGCTACGAAGCCCCGACAATCATAAACTTCGCGTGCTGTCTTCCTACCCTCTTCAACCAAACCTTCAATGAGGCTAAAATAAGGCAGATGACATTCCGCAAGATTGGTTACCTGCGCTGGCCAATAGTTCATCTGAAGATTAATGTTTATATGATAATCGCTGTCCCATGGTGCCTTCATATGCGGATTCCATATGCCTTGAAGGTTAGCCGGCATGTTGCCTGGACGACTCGAAGAAATTAGCAGGTATCTCCCGAAATGAAAATACAAGGCAATCAAATCTTGATCCTCGCTGCCTGATCGGAAAGCTTCCAGTCTCCGGTCCGTYGGAAGCGTATCAGCGACCGTTGAATTTTTGAGCTGAAGCTCTACGCGTCTAAATAACCGTTGGTGCTCGAGAATATGCTCACTCTTCAACTGTTCATATGGTTTCTGCATAGCTTTGTTCAGATCAACGTGGCATTGTTCGAATAAGTTATGGCGCAACGGTTCCATCGGCTTTGCGAAATGATAATCGGTGCGAACAGCTAAATATAGGGTCAATGTATTGGCACCGCTTACAAGAAGTGCACTTCCCTCTTGCTTCACAGTACCTCCTTCCGCTACTGCTCTTAACACACCAGTAAATTTGACTCCTAGATGTGTCGTTCCATGTGCAGCCTGCGCAGTAAGCACTAGCGAATCATTATCCATAACCTCAGCAAACGTATCTTCATCGCGTGTTAAATCAATCTGTGTGTTGATATGGCTTTGGCCTTCTGTATACCAACGAATAACAAGCACTTGATCGTTCGCGCTTGAGAAAGTCTCGCGATAATGACGAACTCCAGCTTGGAGATAAGAAATTGTTGCGACTGCTGTATCCAAATCCAACTCTCGTCTGTAATCACTTATCGGCTCGCTACTCGGAGCATCCAAGTCATAGAGCCATATATCTCCAAACGGTTGATAGCTTCTAGGCCCCGTATGCGGAGAAAGCACCTTCTGCTGAACCAGCTGCTGCGCTTCTTCACTTTTACCCGCAAACAACAGCTCTCTTGCATCACGAATCGCTTGCTTCGCATCTGGTTGGTGAACAGGTACTGGCGGGCCTGCCCAGATGGACTCTTCATTCACCTGAAACCGTTCCTTTGGGTAATCACCAAACACCATCGCCCCGAGTCTTCCATTTCCGATCGGCAGCGCTCGATTCCAGCTTTCTTGCTTGTCCCCTGCTTCCAATGTTGACGGTTGGTCGTACCATATCTTTTTATTCTCACTCATCTTGCGGCAGCTCCTAGCCTATTGGATTTTATTCTTAAGCCTATTACATATACGCTGCTCTGCCACAAATGACTCGGAATCAATAGCAAAAATGTGGAAATAAATCGAAAACCCCCGCTACTAAAGAAAGTACGCGGGGGTTTCTAATAGATATGAGCTTATTTAATAGAAGCTGCTTTCTCGTTCATCAGCGCAAGAATCGATTCATAGTCTCCCATTTTCTTGATCTCTTCCTTATACTTGTCCCACTCATCGAAGCTTTTCTCTCCGATGATAAATTTTGTTACCATCTCGCTGACATACGTGTTTATAGACGTCATGGTTTCGCTCCGTTGCGCCTGCTCTTCCTTGCTCAATAATATTGTTGGAGCTCTATCCAGCGGTGCGATGGACTCTGAACCACCATATTTAT
>NZ_JBFUHJ010000063.1:0-22461 GCF_056402455.1 Paenibacillus sp. P4_A7
GCCCTCACCGCCGCTGCGGATATACAATGAGATATTTCTCTACGGAGGCACAGGTCATTCCGGAGAAAAATGCAGGGTTCAAGACTTGGCTTGCCCGTGGCAAGGACATCGCGGGTAACAATTTTGTTAACGTATAAATTATTGTCTGCATAGGTTTGTTTGAAAAATTCGAATGTAACAGGGAGGCGCATCAATGACGTTTCGTGATATACCTGAAAGACTGCTGAACGATCATTATATGGATGCGTTGTCCAGTTTTCGTATTTATCAGCATGCCCTTGACGCAACGATCGATACGCATTGGCATCAATTTTTCGAACTGGGACTTGTTGTGTCGGGAACGGGCACGCATATCTTCAACGGAATTCCGGTACGTTTAGAGCCGGGCCATACGTTTTTACTGACACCAGCAGATTTCCATCAGATCGTACCTGATCGCGGACAGACGCTTAGATTATACAATCTTATTTTCACCGAAAGAATGATATCAGAAGAGCTTGCGGAGCAATTGTTCGAGCGTAAGAAACAATATATTTGTCTCTTTGAAAAGGAAGATTATGCGGAGGCAGAGCGTGAATATGAGCGAATTCTGAAAGAATCAGCGGGTTGGCGCGAGCATAGCGGAATAATTGTGAAGGGCTGTATCGAACGGCTGCTCATCGATTTGTCCCGAAGCTGTCCGCTTGCGGAGAAAGTGGTCATGGAGGAAGCGGGGGTACCGGTTCATCCGTCTATTCGTAAGGCGCTGCTGTATTTACAGTATCATTTCCGCGATCCGCTCCTGTTAGATGAGGTAGCTCGGTTAGCGGGATTGTCAGCTAATTATTTCAGTGAATGCTTCAGCAAGCAGACCGGGTTCACCTTTCAGGCTTATGTACGAGACATGAGGCTCCAATTTGCCAAATCGCTAATCAGTGCTACTACTCTGCCGATTACGGAAATCTGCTTTGCAGCCGGCTTCAACACCTTGCCCTATTTCGAACGGGCTTTCAAAACCCGTTACGGAGTATCGCCAAGAATGATGCGTTCAACTCAAACGGAACGAATCGGAATTAGATGATCATATCGTAATAAATGAGAGGCTTCTCTCGAGTTCCTAGAACTTGAGGGAGTCTCTTTTTCATAATCCTATATAATTATCGACAAATGAGCCATTTCCTGTATTATGGTTTATAGAAAGTATGAAAGCCTCATAACAACCATCGAAAGGATGAGAAACTTTGCGTGAGTCAAAAGTATTACCAGAATACGCATCAACTCTTTTGCCACAAGTCATCGAGAGAGCTAGCAACCTACAGAACGAGAAAACCGTAGACTTAATTTTCATCACAGACCTTCATCATCAGGTGGGCGGCAACATGCTGCAAGCAGCAGCTGTTGTTCGAAAACTAACAGAATCGGTTTCGCTAGATTGCATCGTATCTGGCGGAGATATGAGCATGAATGGCGTTAAATCGGATGTCTTACAATCGCAAAGAGAAATCATGAGTGAACTTGCTGTAGCTAAATGCCCTATTCTTCCTGTAATCGGTAACCATGACGATAATACGATACATGATTTTCATAATCATCCAAATAGTGTAGACAATGTTATTTTTCCTGGGGAAGCATATGAGGAATTCTTCTGTGGATTAAATGAAACCGTTTCCTTTGATAAGGGAAATGTCCATGGTTTGTATTACTATTATGAAATTCCGGCGAAGAAAACAAGGGTAATCATCTTGAATTGCATAGATATTCCTTACCAGCAGACAGAAAACGGGAATCTTAAATACAATGGTCAGTGGCAATACGCTTTTTCGGACAAACAGCTTAATTGGGTCGCTCATACTGCGCTTGATTTTAGTAGTAAGCCGGACAAGGAAAAATGGAGCGTAATCTTCTTCTCGCATATAGCCATCCTGCAAGAAGGTGTATATGGTGCAGATAATGATATTGCAAACGGAGAAGTAATGTGGGAGATTATTAAAGGTTATAAAAACGGAACGTCGTACAGTTCGGCGCCAACTTCTGGTGACTTTGCTTCCTCTGTCAATGTTGATTACTCGGGACAAGGTCAAGGGAGTGTAGTAGCCTGTTTCTTCGGACATGTTCATTTCGATCAAGTGGTTCGAAGAGACGGAATTAATCTAATTTCCACACTCAACGCATATACCAATCAAGATTTTGAAGATGCTCCGGAAAGAATCAAGGGAACAGAATCAGATACCGCATTTGATATCTTAACCATCGATTATAGCAAAGGGAAATTATTTATGACGAGGTTTGGAGCCGGGCAGGACAGAGTTGTAGAACTATAATCGTGTACTTGCTTCATTTTTTACATAAGGATGACATTGCCAGGACACCTTGGTTTATGTTACATTGAGAATATTATTTTGAAGGGGGTGAGGTAGGTGAATCACGAAATGGCCAACAACCGTATTAGCCAGCTGCCGATTGCTATGGCTGGCATTGTTCATACATTTTCCGTTAACGGGATAAGTCTGTCCAATTATAATAATACGTTTGAACCATTCGCGATAAGACGCCTACCTTAACCACAACGGATCGTTTTACAATCCTAAGGGTCGCAGGCTTGTTGCTGCGGCTCTTTTTGATATATAAGAATTTATAAGTATTCACTTATACATGTGCTTATATATCTCCGCGAAACGAATGCTTTTGCCGAAGAAGATGGCGACAGCCGTTTACGCTTGTGTATTCAGGTCAGGGTCTTCATCTAACAGGAGGCCTTTAAAATGATAATAGTTAATGTTCAACATATAAAGAAATACCATGCAGCAAACCTTGTTCTGGACGGTGTAACGCTGCAGCTTAAGGATGATGAGAAGGTTGGACTGATCGGCCGCAATGGAAGCGGGAAATCCACACTGCTACGATTAATCGCGGGTCATGAACAGGTAGACGAGGGTATGCTGACGATCAAGAAGGATTTGCAAATCGKTTATTTGCCGCAAATTCCAGCTGAGTTTGAGGACCTGAGCGTGTACGAGGTGCTGTCCTATGGATTTCGACAACTGAAAGTCACGAAGCAGGAAATGTCGATCTTGGAACAACAGATGTCGAGCACTGAGGCGGCTGCAAATCCGGAAATGCTGGAGCGTTTGCTCAACACATATGCGTTAGTACAAGATCGATACGAGCAAGGCGGCGGCTATGAGATGGATACCGCTATAGATCAAGTAGCGAGCGGTTTGCAAATTGATCCAATCAATTATCAGCGAAATTTCGGAAGTTTATCCGGTGGGGAGAAGACAAGAATTGTTCTAGCATCCCAGTTGGTTGTCCGTCCAGCTTTACTTTTATTGGATGAACCGACAAATCATTTGGACCTCAAGGGTATAGAGTGGCTGGAGCAGTTTCTTCAGCGATATGAAGGCGCATGTGTCATCGTGTCGCATGACCGCTATTTTCTGGATTCCGTTGGTACGAAAATGATCGAACTAGAGGACGGAGAGGCATTTACGTATTACACCAACTACAGCGGGTATTTGAAGGAGAAGGAAGAGCGTCTTCTGCAGCAATTCGCACAGTTTCAAGAGCAGCAAAAGGTGATGAAAAAAATGAAAGAAACGATTCGTCAGCTGGAGGAATGGGGAGGCATTGGCGGAAACGAGAAGTTTTTCAAAAGAGCAGCTTCCATTCGAAAAGCTCTAGAGAAATTGGAGGCGGTAAAACGTCCCGTCATGGAGCGCAGATCGGCAGATTTTGAGCTCAATCCACTCGATCGCTCAGGTCGTAAGGTCATCACATTCGAAGGTGTGACGAAAAAATTCGGAGAGAAAATGATTTTGAATGGAGCAGAGGGCAATCTGTTGTATGGCGAGAAGGTAGTCCTATTAGGGGATAACGGCTCAGGTAAAACTACCCTTTTCAAGCTGCTTCAAGGCATGATTACTCCGGATGTAGGTGTAGTGGAGTTAGGTTCGCGTGTGGAAATTGGTTATTTAGCTCAGCAGGAGCCAGTGAAGGATAACAAGCTTTCAGTACTGGAATTTTTTAAATCGGAAGGGAAGTTAGAGGAAGGCGAAGCGCGAAATGTGCTGGCGAAATATTTATTCTATGGCACTGACGTGTTCAAGCCGCTGCAAATGCTCTCTGGTGGAGAATGGTCCCGTTTGAGGTTAGCCTTACTTGTCATGCAAAAGCCGAACCTGCTTTTGTTAGATGAACCGACAAATCATCTCGATATGACTTCACGCGAGGCACTGGAGGAAGCGCTGGAGGATTTTCCAGGAACGATACTTGCGATTTCTCATGACAGATATTTTATAAATCGTCTAGCAAAGAGCGTGTGGGAGCTGAGGCAAGGATCGATTTCCACATATCTCGGTAATTATGATGATTTTAAGGAGCATTATAGAGACCGAGCATCTAAGGACGGCTTGCAGGTGAGTGGAACATTGCGTAAAGCAGATCGACAGCGGCCACAAGAGAAAACGGTTCAAAGCAAATTCCCTTCACGCACGAATGAGCGTAAGCTTGAGACGTTGGAGCTTGAGATTGCTGCACTTGAAGAGAGGCTGACTATTTCGGATGAAGAGCTGCAGCATCTAGATCAAATTGGTGATGCGGCCCAGCTTGAATCAAAATGGCTTGAACGGGAAGAGATGCAGTCACAGCTTGATGCGCTTATGGAAGTGTGGATGGAGCTTTCGATTTGATGTTAGAAATAAAAGGGTTGATTACCAATTTATTGGACTTGTAAAAATCTCATGAGTATGTATAATTTAAAATAATTGAATAACAAAATGTTTTCTAGGGTTCCGCAACAAATTGGTTGGCCTGGTCCGAGAGAAAACTCACAGCTATGCTGTGTCACGGAGGGATAAAAGCCTGGGAGAAACTGTTTATATAACAGTTATCTCTTGGGCTTTTTTTTTTATTTTGGTAATAATAAAATCGGAGGTGTTTTTAATGAATGGAAACTGGATTAAAGTATTTATTGCCGCTTTTTTTGAAGTGTTTTGGGTTATAGGCTTGAAGCATGCAGATGACTTTTGGTCGTGGACAGGAACGGTGATTTCTATCATCGTCAGCTTCTATTTAATGATTATGGCGGGACGAAAGCTTCCTGTAGGGACGGTATATGCCGTCTTTGTAGGATTAGGTACGGCGGGGACTGTTTTTTCAGAGATTATATTTTTTGGAGAACCATTTAAAGTAGGTAAAATAATTTTGATTCTTATCCTACTAGCTGGTGTCGTGGGCTTGAAGTTAGTTACTAAAGACAAGGTTCAGGAAGGAGCTGAGTCCTAATGGCGTGGATATCTTTAATACTAGCTGGGCTATTTGAAATGTTTGGCGTAGCTATGATTAATAAAATGCACAAAGATCGTAATTGGCAATCCTTTGCTCTGTTAATTGCCGGATTTGGAGCAAGTTTTCTATTTCTTGCTTATGCTATGAAAACTCTCCCTATGGGGACAACTTATGCCATTTGGACTGGAATTGGTGCTTCAGGAGGTGCAATTTTAGGTATGTATTTATATGGTGAATCAAAAGATTGGAGAAGAGTTATTTTTATAGCTGTGGTATTAGGTGCAGCAGTTGGATTGAAACTCATCTCGTAAATTTAGCATGACAAATGAAGATTTATTAGATATGATGAGCAAGAAAATTTAATATGAGAAACAGGTGCCAATTATGGTTTGATGAATCAAACCATAGGATTGGTTAAAAGGGAAGTGGGTGAAAATCCCACGCGGTCCCGCCGCTGTATAAGAGGAGTCCTTGCAAGATGCCACTGGGAAACTGGGAAGGCTGTAAGGGTGATGATACTTGAGCCAGAATACCTGCCTGTTTCGTTCGAACCTTAACTCTACGATGGATAGGAAGGTGTTTATTAGTGCATGCTTTTTTTAGCTGTCCACTCTATTAAACCTCTTAACTACTACAGTTAAGAGGTTTTTTTTGTTTTGTGGAGTGATGAGATTTTAATGTGAATGAAGAAATGGGAGATGATACGGATGAGGAAAAATAGATTTATAGCTTGGCTGCTTGTAGTAACTATATTCTTGTCGATGTTTTCAACGAATCTGACTGTGTCATATGCTGATGGAACAGCTTCATCACCTGAGGGGTATGTAACCATTTCAGTTGAAAAATTCACTTTGGGGCAAGGTTATTATAGGGAACCCGTAAAAGTCCCGTATTATGCAGGTGATAATGGTGCTGATATATTCACGCGTTTTTTAGGCGAGKGTAATTATCAAAATTCGGGTAGTATAGATAGTGCTTTTTATTTGTCTAAAATTAAGGATAATGATACAAGTAGTTTGAATGTTCCACCGTATATTCTGAGTATGATGTCAATTGATGGAGTAACTGTGGGATCAAAAAATAATGAAGAATGGCTTGGAGAATTTGATTATACGGGTATGTCAGGTTGGATGTATGCTGTAAACAATGATTTTCTTGATTATGGATTCTCAGATTATTCCCCTAACAATGGTGACGTTATTCGAACGCAGTTTACTGTTTATGGCTATGGTATCGACCTTGGAAATAAGTGGGGGGATGTTAAGCTTGCCAATAAGGACGCTTTAACAGCTGCAATAGGTCAAATAAATAGTGATTCAAATAAAGACATCATTCTTTCAAATGCTGCAGTAAAAACGGCATATGTTCAAGCTTACGAAGCGCTTGAAAACATCGAGAGTCCTCAGGCCGTCGTTGATCAGGCACTAACAAATCTCAATTATGCATTAGCAAATGCCAATGATACAGAAAAGCCAGTTCTAATAATAGAGGACCTACACGATAAAGAACAAGTATCAGAAAGTGATATAAGTTTTAATGTTTCCGTAACAGACAATGTTTATAAGGAAGTAACTCCAGAAGTTAAGTTGAATGGTGTAGTAATATCTGGAACTAATGGAGAGTATAAAGTTACTCTAAATACTGGGGAAAATAACATAACTGTAACCGCAGTGGACGGAGCAGGAAATAAAGCTGAGAAAAATTTTGTAATCCTATACAAAGAGAGCTCTGCCATCTTAGTGAAAAAGCAGTTAGATCTAAACCTCGCTTATATTCATAAAACAGTAGACAATCCTACATTTGGAACAGGCGGCGGTGAATGGTCTGTCCTATCCTTAGCTAGAGGGAATTACCCCGTTTCAAATAGCTATTATGATACTTATTACAAGAATGTTGTCAATAAAGTAAAAGAATTAATGTCTAAGTATAACGGCAAGTTGGACAAGACTAAAGGTACAGAGCATTCCAGATTAATTTTGGGACTCTCTTCAATTGGCAAGGATATTAGAAATGTTGCCGATTATGATATAAGAAACGCGCTTGCTGATTTCGATTTTGTTACTAAACAAGGTATTAATGGGCCTATCTTTGCTCTTATAGCACTGGATAGTCACAACTACGAAATCCCTCTAGTAGAAGGGGTAGTTAAACAAACGTCAAGAGATGAGCTTATTCGTTATATTTTAGATAGAGAAGTTAAGAAGGGAACTGAGAATGCTGGTGGGTGGGCATTAGGCGTTACTAATGCAGATACCGATATAACGGCAATGGCGATCCAAGGACTTGCACCCTATTATGAATCAAATAATGAAGTAAAGGCAGCGGTAGATCGAGCAGTTAGCTGGTTATCGCGAACTCAGAATATTGAAGGTGGTTTTACAAGCTGGGGCAGCACAAGCAGCGAAAGTATTGCACAAGTAGTTGTTGCTTTAGCCGGATTGGAAATAGATCCGCATACAGACTCAAGGTTTATCAAAAACGGAAAATCGCTTATAGATGCCTTATTATCCTTTGCTGTACCAGAAGGTGGCTTTAAACATACTTTGACAGGGAAAGTAGATGGTATGGCTACTGACCAAGGTACCTATGCTCTTATAGCCTATGATCGATTTATAAATGGAAAAAAACGTTTATATGATATGACGGATGTACAAATAGTAACACCGGAACCACCAATAGAAACACCTGATCCGCCAACTGAAACACCAGACCCACCTGGCAATGGAGGGGGAACCAATCCTCAGCCTAAACAATATGTCACCCTATCAGTAGACAAGAAAACTATCAACAAGGGAGATGTTGTAGCAACTGTTAGTGTGGAGCTGCAACCCGGTGACACAGCATGGTCAGTATTACAGAGAGAACTTAATAGTCGCAATATTAGCTATGAATACGTTTGGACTGAAAAATACGGGAGTGTTTATGTTCAATCCATAGCTGGCGATGGGGAATTTGACCATGGTAGCGGCAGTGGATGGATGTTCAATGTGAATAATTGGTACCCCAACTATGGGGCAAGCAAGTATATCCTAAAAGCTGGTGATCGACTCCAATGGCGTTATACGACTAATCTAGGAACAGACTTAAACGTACCTAAAGATTGGGAGGATTCAACGTCAAATGGTTCTGTTGATCCGAACGATAAAAAACCTGTAATAGATGTTCCAAACGATATTCAATCAGATTATGTCAAGAACATAACCAAAGAAATGAAAGATACCGACAATATTACAATCAATATTCCTGATGTGAAACATAAGGTAATCCTTAATTTAGAGGATGTCGCAGACGATATTCCGATGATTACAGCTACAAAAGGCGATATTTCGGTTATTTTCGAAAAGGGTACAAAGTTAAAAACGAATAATCCTAACATAGAGCTCATTACATCGATTGATCCAAAAGATTCAAAATTACAAGAGTCTATCCAGGCTAGCCTTGGCAGTAAAGACAAGCTCGATAAAATAAATCATGCTTTTATTATGGGCAATACGACTAGCTCAGTTTTATTCGATAAGCCGCTTAGCATAATTGTTAAGGGTGGAAAAGGGCAGCTACCAGGTTTTATTGAAGGCAATAAATTTACACCTCTTATCATTTATGAATCTGAGGAACTAGCCATAGAGGCTACCAAAGGCAATGAGAAGATCGCCTACGCTTTTGTTAAGGGCAATGATTTAATCATCAAAACCAATCATTTTACAACCTATGTTTCTTATACGGTAAGCCCTAAAGAGACGGAAACGACATTTGATTTGAAAAAAGTGTATTCAGACACCGACTTAATCTCCGCATGGGCTTATAAAGAGGTTAGCGAGGCGACGAAAAAAACATTTATCCAAGGCAACGGAGGCAAATTTAATCCTAAGTCCACGATAACGAAAGCAGAATTCATAAAAATATTAGTTTCTGTTTTAGGGCTTCCTACGCAGTCAAGCAATGCTAGTAGCTTTACGGATGTTGCTAAGGAGGATTGGTTCTACCCTTATGTTAATGCAGCTCATCAAGCAGGATTAATCACAGGATTTAATAATAAATTTAATCCAAATGACAATATTACGCGCGAGCAAATGGCTGTAACCATTGCAAGAGCTCTAGGTATTGAACCTGCCAAGCTTACGACTCCAATGAAAGACAGCAAGGCGGTATCCGCYTGGGCTAAAGCAGATGTGGAGACTATTGTTGCCGTTCAATTAATGGAGGGCAGTGGCAACCAATTCAAGCCAAAAGCTGTTGTAACAAGAGAAATGGCTGTAGTTGTTGCTATGAGAGCCTATGATTATAAGAATGGAACGGGTAAAGACGATAATCAAACAGGTCAGGTAGAGAACGCAGCGGTTAAAAATCTTATTAAAAACACAGCAGCTTTTATGCAAAAATCCGTGACTGATCCAGTTATAGCTAGTGTTGGCGGTGAGTGGACTGTATTTGGACTGGCACGCTCTGAAGTAAAGGTTCCTGATGAATACTATGCCAAATATTACGMGAATGTAGAGAAAACACTGAAGGAAAAGTCAGGTAAGCTGCATAATGTGAAATATACAGAATACGATAGAGTTATTTTAGCACTAACCTCAATTGGAAAAAAAGTTGATAATGTAGCTGGATATAACTTATTAAAGCCTCTGGCTGATTTTAATATGGTAATCAAGCAAGGTATTAATGGACCGATCTTTGCACTTATTGCGTTGGACAGTAATCATTATGAAATTCCAATAGATGAAGGTGTTACGACACAGACGACACGGCAGATGTTAGTTGATTTCATTTTGAAAAGAGAGATAGTCGGCGGGGGATGGGCACTAGGTGAAAAGGCTGCTGAACCGGATCCGGATATTACAGGAATGGTCATTCAAGGGCTTTCACCCTACTATCAGACAGACAAAAATGTAAAAGCAGCTGTGGATCGTGGAGTAGAATGGCTGTCAAAAGCGCAGAAATCGGATGGCGGCTATTCAAGCGGTGGTTCCATTAACTCTGAGAGCATTGCTCAGGTTATTGTAGCGTTAACGAGCCTTGGCATCGATCCAGACCGTGATGCGAGATTTATCAAAAATGGAAACTCAGTTGTTGATGCATTGCTGGGGTTTGCTGTTCCGAGTGGAGGGTTCTACCATATCAAGTCAGGCGGTACAGATAATGGCGGCGCCAAACCGGGAGAGGTTGATCTTATGGCTACAGATCAGGCAATGTATGCACTTGTAGCCTATGATAGGTCTATTAACAAACATAACCGTCTTTACGACATGACAGATGTAAAATAGCAATTCATTTAGAGAACTTAGCAAGGGTAGCGTGTCTACCCTTGCTTCGTTATTTAAGGTGGGAGCAAGCCAATGAATAACAAAAAATGGTTGACAGCTATAGTCGTTGTGTCGATATTGGCTATCGCATTCTTTTGGGGTGGAAATTATCCGAAGAGCTCGACGATGAAGCATGCTGAAGGTAACTCTGAAGAAACAAAAAGTACTATAAAAGAGATAGCTTCTTCTGAATCCCCAAATGTGCATGAGCAGGATGAAACCAGCAATCAGATAGATACGAAGACAAACGAGTCATTAAAGTCCGATAAACCAGAAGATGCAGATAAAGTAACAGCAACAGAAAAACCAACGGTTAAAGCGGAAGAGTCGGATGAGGCTGAATCCAAGCTGCCTGAAAAAACAACTCCTCCGAAGGTTGAGGATAAAGCAACAACGAAACCAACAACGAAGCCTGCTCCATCCAGCGAACCGGTAATTAATGATAAGGAACCAGATAAGGCTAAGAAAGATAAGTATCTTACCGATCCTGTGCCTGAGGGTAAGCCTAAGCCTGTTGAATGGCAGGATGCCAAGATAAACAAGAACGAGGAATTGACGATTACATTGTCAGTAACCGCTAAAACGATACTAGATAATATGGATCAATTTAATGAGGATAAGCTTGAAGTATTGCCGGCTGACGGAATTATCTATAAGGAGCAGAAAGTAACCTTTTATGAGGGAGAGTCTGTATTTGATGTATTACTAAGAGAGATGAAGAAAAATAAAATTCATATGGAATTTGAAATGACGCCTATTTATAACAGTAATTATATTGAGGGCATTAATAATATTTATGAATTTGACTGTGGTGAGCTTAGCGGTTGGATGTACAAGGTAAATGGGTGGTTTCCAAACTATGGAAGCAGTCGTTATGTTCTGAAAGACGGTGATGTCGTGGCATGGGTATATACTTGTGATTTAGGTCGAGATATAGGCGGGGATACGGCTGCAACAGGAGAAGGGAAATAATGAAGGATCATTTCTATACTTATCATCCGATTGTTAATTTCACTTATTTTGTTGTCATCATCTTGTTTAGTATGTTCTTTATGCATCCTATCTTTCAAATCATAGCTATCATCAGTGCGATGGTCTATTCGACCATGTTGAGGGGTAGAAGAGCTGTTATATTTAATCTCCTCTATATGATGCCGCTGCTCTTGGTCATGGCCATTATGAACCCTGCTTTTAACCATGCTGGTGTAACGATTCTATTCTATTTGAAAAATGGCAACCCCATTACGCTAGAATCGATCCTTTATGGCATTGCAGCAGCAGCTATGTTTGTGACGGTTATCGTATGGTTCTCCTGTTATAACGCCGTAATGACTTCGGATAAGTTTATATATATTTTCGGTAAAATAATACCCGCATTATCTTTGATCTTTTCGATGGTGCTACGTTTCGTACCCAGATACATGACGCAAATCAAGGTAATCTCCAATGCTCAAAAGTGTATAGGAAGAGATGTATCACAGGGCAACATACTCGCAAGAGCTCGGAATGGGATGACCATTATCTCGATTATGACCACATGGGCACTGGAAAATGCAATTGAAACGGCCGACTCTATGAAATCAAGAGGATATGGGCTGCCTAACCGTACGAGCTATAACCTATTTCGATTTGATAACCGGGATAGACGAGTATTCATAAGCATGGTGGCATTAATCACGATGATTTTAATTGGTGCTGCGATGGCGGAAAACACGATCCGTTTTTTCCCTTCTATTAAAATGAACGAGATTACATCTTTTAGTATAGTCGTGTACATAGCTTATTTTGTTTTATGTATGATACCTGTGATCATCAATTTGGTGGAGGAAATAAAATGGACTTATATGAAATCAAAGATCTAACCTTTACTTTTCCTGCGAAAGAGATAGAGACTCTCTCCCATATAAGTCTGACAATAGAGAGCGGAGAGTTTGTTACGATATGTGGAAAGTCGGGCTGTGGTAAGAGCACTCTGCTTAGACAACTGAAATCCATCCTTACGCCTCATGGCAAGCGCAGTGGAACTATATATTTTAGCGGTCAGCCAATTGAAGAAATGGATCAGCGTGCACAAGCATCGGAAATCGGATTCGTGCTTCAGAACCCTGACAATCAGATCGTAACAGACAAGGTATGGCATGAGCTTGCGTTCGGTCTGGAGAGCCTAGGATATGATAATAAAACCATACGATTGCGTGTAGCGGAGATGGCCAGTTTTTTTGGCATACATACCTGGTTTCATAAGAGTGTAACAGAGCTTTCTGGTGGTCAGAAGCAGCTTCTGAATTTGGCCTCCATAATGGCTATGCATCCTTCCGTATTAATTCTTGATGAGCCAACCTCTCAATTAGATCCGATAGCGGCAGCAGATTTTTTGGAAACGGTGAAAAAAATAAATCGAGATCTAGGCACTACGATTATTATGTCTGAGCATCGTCTTGAGGAGATTCTGCCCATATCTGATCGTTTAATTGTGATGGATTCAGGCCAGATTCTTGTAGATGATTCACCACAGAAAGTTGGTGAATTATTAAGCTATATGAAGCATCCTATGTATCGTTCGATGCCTTCTCCTATGCAAATTTATGGAGGAGTGGACAATGAACTTCACTGTCCCGTTACGGTGAAGGAAGGGCGTCAATGGCTTAATACATTCCTTAATAATAAAACGGCGGCAAAGATGGTCGAGACCACGGAAACAACGAAAACATCGTCATCTGATTCTGTCTCCATAAAATTCAAAGATGTATGGTTTAAATATGAGAAGAGCGGGCCAGATATCATTAAGGATTTGTCGTTTGAAGTGAAAGAAGGGCAGTTTTATTGCATAGTTGGTGGTAATGGCACGGGCAAGACATCTACCTTATCTCTTATTAGCGGAATCCTTCAGCCCTACAGAGGGAAGATTCAAATCGGCGGTAAAAATCCTGCAAAAATGAATGCGAAAGAGCTGTTCACTAATAACTTAAGAATACTCCCTCAAAATCCACAAACGTTATTTGTGAAAAAAACAGTAGAGCAGGATTTATACGAAATGCTGTCCCACCTAAAACTGACTAAGGAACAAAAAGCAGAGAAAATTGCGACCATGGTTAAATTTGTTGAGCTCGAACACGTACTTTCCATGCATCCATATGACCTTAGTGGAGGAGAGCAGCAGCGAGCGGCACTTGCAAAAGTGCTTTTATTAGAGCCGAGAATATTGCTGCTCGATGAACCAACTAAAGGATTGGATGGTTTCTTTAAGGAAAAGCTCGCTATATTTCTGAAAAAGCTGAATGCGGATGGCGTTACGATTGTGATGGTTTCACATGATATTGAGTTTTGTGCCAAGTATGGAGAATTGTGTTCCATGTTCTTTGATGGAAGCATAATCACTACGAATACAACAAATAAGTTTTTCGCGGGAAATAGCTTTTATACGACTGCAGCAAACCGTATGGTGCGTCACATATGGAGTGAAGGCGTAACAATAGAGGGTGTGATTGAGCTATGTCAACAAAGCAGGTAGCAAGCCAACGATTGAGTCGCAGAACCTTATTAGCCGCAGTGCTTATTCTCCTTGTTATCCCGGCTACAATTATACTAGGTGTTTTTGTTTTAGATGATCGGAAATATTATTTTATTAGCTTATTAATTGTTCTTTATACGATGATCCCTTTTGCACTTGTATTCGAAAAACGAAAGCCGCAGGCAAGAGAGTTGATCGTTATTGCGGTGTTAGCATCTATTGCTGTGGCCGGACGCGGAGCTTTTTTCATGCTGCCGCAGTTTAAACCGGTTGTAGCCATTGTAATAATTGCAGGTGTGAGCTTCGGCGCGGAAGCGGGTTTTCTTGTAGGAGCAGTCGCGGGATTTGTATCTAACTTTTTCTTTGGTCAAGGACCGTGGACGCCATGGCAAATGTTCTGCTTCGGCATTATTGGTTTTCTCGCAGGAATTTTATTTAAAAAAGGACTGCTCAAGAAGACGAAGCTTTCTTTATGTGTGTTTGGGGGCTTAGCAACTTTTTTAATATACGGTGGTATAATTAATATGGGTTCACTACTAATGTTTACAACACAGTTTTCCTGGAAAGCATTGCTTGCAACTTATATTTCAGGTTTTTGGTTTGATATGGTGCATGCTATTGCTACTGTATTCTTCTTGTTTGTTCTAACTCGGCCTATGATTGAAAAATTGGATCGGATCAAAACGAAGTATGGGCTAATTGATTCCTAGTTTCAAGAGGAAGTTATATCGTATGTAAACAAGAAGACGAGCTCCCTTACGGAACTCGTCTTCTATGTTTCATAGGGTCTTTTATATATTTTCACGGTAAGTAGTGTTTTGAGCTGCTTTCTCTTCTCTAACAGCATGACGGATAATGTCCTTCACTTCCTGAACATCCTTCACATCGTCGAGTACTAAAACGGGATTCGTTTTGTCTAGTGATAGAATCGTTATGGATCCAACACCTAATAATCGGTCACCCAGAGATTGTTCGACTGAAATATCCTTTACACCTAAGAGTTCAATTTCTTCGACTTTTTTGCCAATCAAACCGGATCGTACAATTATTCGTTGATTCGTAACCTTGTATGTCGTTGTATTTACATGAGCGGCTTCTTTGATGCGATCGGATATACCGCTTGGCTTACCTTCCCATAGAACAACCTCTTCATGAGTTGAACGTTCGGCTGGTGATGATGCAGCAGCAGGAGCCGATTCATGCCCGCTTTTCGTTGCATCTATTTTCAAACCGCAGTTTCCGCAAAAGTTCATACCCTCTTGATGAGCAACTCCACAATTCGTACAAAATGCCATTTGAAGGACCTCCTTTAGATACATATAATTAGGATGATTTATAAGCTGTATTGGTCATAATTCTACTTTATATTTTGCAATAAGCCAATTGATTTTAAATATGATTTTATGCAGCCATCTGTTCTACGATGCTAGTAAATAAAATTACGCAGGCGAGAGATTTGGCTGAGCTGGGGTTTTTGAAGCAATATTTAAAAGAGGCAGGACTACAATCGGATTTAATCGAACCATCCACCGATGTGCCGATCGGAGTGCTGCTTGTTCCCTTAACCCTAGACAGTCAGCAGCGTGACCGATACCTGACCTTCAGCTTTATTCCTTCATCGTCTGAGCAGGGGTTAGAGCATGTGAGGTTGCTGCAAATCTATGCAAAGGTACCAGTAAGGTGGAAAGAAGGGAACCTTGAGAGTGTAGAAAAGCTGCTGCTAGCTATTAACTGTCATCTAGCAATTGGTCATTACAGTATACGCGAGGATGGAGAACTCTATTATCGGTATGTGTGGTGTGCTTCTGGCAGTACGATCTTAAATAAGAATGAAGTGCTAGAAGTCATCAATTTATTCCTATTAATGGTGGATATGTTTGCTGAAGTGATCGATGGCGTAGCATCAGGACAATTGGATCTTTCCGCGACTCTCGCGGCGCTTGGTTAGGCGTCAATCTCTGAGATTAAGTCGGTCTGGAGAGCAAGGTAACGCTGCTTCAGACCGACTTAAACAATTAAGAAGTAGAATCCTTGGACTTATACTTTTCAAGCTCTGCTTTTTTAATAAGTAATAGTTTGCTTAGATCTGCTTGAGAACGATCAATTCTCGTTACTTCTTCGTTTAATTTATTGATTTGGGTTAGTTTGCTGCTTAAATCACTTGGAGAGCTGCTCACTTTAATATTTTTTTGCAGTTGTTTAATTTTAGCGAGTGATTTCTCTTTCTTTCTCTTATCATCCGCACTTTTCTTTTGAGCATCAGCTATTTCTCTGTTTAAACGCGTGATGATGGATGTAGTGAAGCTAATAGACATTTGAACACCTCTTAATCGTATAGGGTAGCATCGACCCATTCTACTATAATTACTTGTTTTATGCGAACAAAGACTTCTTCTTCATGTGGTCTCCAGTTAGAAAATGGTGATCCTTGATTTTTGGTTCAAGAAGTATGATGTAACCATGTGGCATGTTATAATGAGTTACCAATACGTTAGAAGCGATCAGAAAATGGCTCCCATTGCGGAGCCATTTTTCAATTGATAAGGAGGCGGCGGACATGGCCAAAGGACCAAAGAGACCCACAAGAGATGAGTTTGAATTAGAAGAGCTTGGTGAAAGATTAGTTGAGGCCAAACAGGAAGGCAGCGAGCTGCTGCTAACGGTTTGGGCAGCAGAGGAAAAGGTTAGAGGTGTCATTACAGAGCTGGACTCAAGAACGAAGAAGGTTCATGTTGCTTATATGGGAACTATTACAAAGATACCGTTTCTAGACATCATGAAGGTTGACAGACCTCGTTAAGATAGCTGGTATATACCGAATACTCTAGAGTGGTGTGGGCTGAGCCGAAAAATGAGCAGGAGCACATATTTTCAATTCGCCTATACGCTTTTGTTCCTCCTACATAGGATACTGTACCTTAAGAAAAAGGAGATGAACAAATGAGCTATGGAGTAGCAGGAGTAGGCGCAGGAAACTGCGGTCCTTCTTATCCGGTTGCAGGCGCAAGCTGTGGTCCCGCAGTTGGCGGAGCATTTACAGGCCTTGGCATTATATTGGTTCTTTTCATACTGCTTGTAATTATATCCCGTACGATTTGTTGGTAGTCGACGGAGCTTACTTGTAAATCAGCATTCATGCGTATCCACTAACTGAAAAGTGATAAAACCTCCAGATGCCTGAGCTCTGGAGGTTTTGCATAATTACGATATAATAAATGGACTACACTATAAAATAAATGTACAAGCAGGAGAACCCATGACGAATAGTAGAAAACAAGGAATCCCCATACATCTGCTCTCAGGATTTCTAGGCAGCGGGAAGACAACACTGTTGACAAGAATGCTTGATTATTACAAAGCGCAAGGTTTGAAGCCGGTGGTTATTATGAACGAGCTGGGCGATATCAATTTAGACGGGCAATTAGTTGGCGAAGAAGTGCCAATGGCAGAAATGCTAAGCGGTTGTATTTGCTGTACGATGCGTGGGGATCTGGGGATAGAGCTTAATAATCTCATTGCAGAGCATAAGCCTGATGTCATATTTATTGAATCGACGGGTGCTGCAAATCCGATGGAAACCTTAGAGGGTGTAACGGAAGCAGCGATGTACAAGTCCATTGATCTTCGCTCCGTAATAACAGTAGTCGATGGACCTGAACTGCTGGAGCGAAGTCGTAGTGGCAAAGGTCGTACCTTCAAGCTGATGCAGGAGCAAATTCGCTGCGGCACAATCCTGTTGCTGAATAAAGTGGATAAACTGGATCCGGAGCAGCTAGTAGAAGCACAACAGCAGATTCGGGAGTTGAATGAGCATGCTACAGTAATCGCGACGGTTCGCTGCGTCATCGATGATTGGAGCTGGCTCGATGCAGCAGAAAAAGTAGACCACCAGGCAAGCGATCATTCGGAACATAGTCATATTACTTCTCATCACCATTCACATGATCATGTTATGGTTGTCACTCATTACTGGAAGAAGCCAGTAAACAGTGAAGCTTTCGAGGCGTTGCTGCAGCGGCTTCCAAGCAATATATACCGTGCAAAAGGGATTGTAACGTTCGAGGACACACCCAGTCGCTATTTGTTTCAATATGCGTACAAAGAATCTGACTTTATGCGGATCGATCCACAGGGGCATGTGAATGATGTAGCTGTATTTATCGGGGAGCATTTCTCTAAGGAATGGCTGCTGAGTGAGCTCGAATTATTGGAGAAAGCCGACGTAGTAAAAGGCTGAACTGTGTGAAAGCGGAATGTCGAAAATTGCTGCTTCTATGTCTATTCGTGTATATGCATGGGCAAAATAATCCAGATGGGGTTATTAAAGCCTCGACATCACGATAGCGATAGAAGGGTGTGGCAGCTAATGATTAAAAAATGGTTTATCCCGGCTTTAGCGCTGGTTGTTTTGTTCTCGGTAGCTCCGGTATGGGCTGCGAAATCTGTAGCCGTGTTGCCCAATGAAAAGCAGGATCAACCATTCAAGCAAGCTGATGGTGACGGCACACATGAGCATAAGCATCATAAGGGACAAATGACACATAAGGATTTTGAAGCGTATCGTTTGAACAAGTTGAAGGAAATGGCTACCTATTTCGGGATTAGTACGGACGGTAAGTCCGCTCAGCAGTTGAAGAAGGAAGTAGAAGCCGCGAAAATAGCGAATAAGGATAAGTGGGAAGCTTTTAAGGCGGAGCATCAGGCTAAGCGTCTTGAGCATTTACGTAAGGTTGCTGAGGAGCACGGCATTAAGACGGAAGGCAAAACTTCCGAGCAATTGCGTGAGGAGCTCTATAAGCTGCATGGCGGCAAGGGCAAGCGTCCACAGCGCTTAGAGGATTCCAAGCGTTATGGGGAAGAAAACGGAAATAAGCAGCAAAAGGATAAGAAAAACCAAGTATAGGTAATGATATAGCAAGACCGTCCTAAGGTTGACTAGGGCGGTCTTCTTTTGTTAGATACCCCATATACAACGTTACTTGTATATGATGTTATCGTCTGTTATTATGTAATTTATATTTAGTAAATTTATTAACTGAACACGGAGCGTGTGATGGCAACCATTAAACAAATTGCGCAAGAAGCGGGTGTATCAGCTGCTACCGTATCAAGAGTGCTGAACAATGATGTAACACTGGCGGTCAGTGAGGATACACGAACACGTATATTTAGCATTGCTGAGCATTTGCAATATAAACCGTCTCGATTAAGAAGAATGAAGCAAGAAGAACAACTGTCCAGACAAAGAATTGGCTTATTAATGTGCTCGACGCCTGAGGATGAACATGAAGATCCCTATTTTTTAGCTATACGCAAAGGGATTGAGAAGCGGTGTGATGAATTAGGCATTAGCATTTTCAAAGTGCTTCGAGGCAATAATCGTCCGGAGCTTCAGCATTTGCATGAGTTGGATGGTCTAATTGTAGTCGGCTCAATTGATGCGGAAGATGTCTTTCAACTCTACCCGCATAAGCATTTACTCGTCTTTGTAAATCACAATCATGAGTTGGATGAGTTTGATACCGTGAAGCTCCAATTTGAACAAGCGACGAAAGCTGTTATTTCACATCTTAGAGCGCTAGGTCATAAGTCAATAGGCTACATTGGGGGTAGGGAGTACGTTCATCGGATTATTGGAGAGCAAACAGATGCTGAAGCAATTGAGCCTAGAAGAGCATGGGTTAAACAGCTTCTGAGCGAAAGCAGTCTATATGAAGAGGAATTTATTCTTCAAACGGACTGGTCTTCCAATGGCGGGTATGAGTCGATGAATCGGCTGCTGAAGCTGGATAAGCGGCCAACTGCTTGCTTTATTGGAAGTGACCCTATGGCGGTTGGGGCTTTGAGAGCTTTGCATGAGCAAGGCGTTAGAGTGCCAGAGGATATGGCAATTGTCGGCTTCGATGATATCGAAATATCAGCTTTCTTAAACCCGCCGTTAACAACGGTTCGAGTTCATACGGAGCTAATGGGAAGAACAGCTGTACAGTTGCTATTGGAGAGAATTGAAGGACGGGAAGCAGCCATTCATATTACGGTGAACACGACATTAATTATCAGGGAAAGCTGCGGTAGCGACTTATAAAAAATATGAGGCTATAAAACCTATTCTGGAGGGATATAATTTGTCTATTCTATATGATCAACAAAATTCGATTTTTCATTTACAGTCGAAGGATACGAGTTATGTGATACATGTAACGGAAACAGGCTATGCAGCACATTTATATTGGGGTAAAAAAATACGAGGAACGCAGCTGAAGCGTTTGCTAGAGCTGCAGGAGCGCGCGTCCTTCAGTCCGAGCACAGAGCTGGATCATCGGGAACTTTCGCTTGATACCCTTCCGCAAGAATACCCAAGCTATGGCAATTCGGATTTTCGACAGCCTGCTTATCAGATTTTGCAGCCGAATGGATCGACAATAACAGATCTGCGTTATGAATCCCATCGTATTTTTAACGGGAAGTCAGCTTTGGATGGGCTGCCTTCTGTTTATACAGAGAGCGATGATGAAGCGCAAACCTTAGAATTAACGTTAAAGGATGAGCTAACAGGAATAGCGGTAATTCTTTCTTATACCGTTTTTGAAGACTATAATGCCATTACCCGTTCTGCCAAAATAGTCAATAACGGTGCGCAAACTATGCAGCTCCAAAGAGCGCTCAGTCTAAGCCTTGATTTTGTTCATGACCGTTTTGAAATGCTGCAGCTATCCGGATCATGGACGCGTGAACGGCATGTGCATACACGTAAATTAGTGCCAGGCTTACAATCCATTGAGAGTCGCCGTGGTTCAAGCAGCCATGTACAAAATCCGTTCCTTGCACTGCTGTCGGAAGGCGCAAGCGAGGATCAGGGTGATGTATACGGTGTTAGCCTCGTGTATAGCGGTAATTTCACAGCTGGTGTAGAGGTAGATCAATTCCATTCTGCAAGATTGTTCATGGGTATTAATCCGTTTGATTTTAACTGGAGACTGGAGCCAGGTGAGCAATTCCAAACGCCGGAAGCGGTTATGGTGCATTCGGAGCACGGCCTTGGCGGTATGTCCCGCAGCTTCCATGATTTATATCGTTCACGGTTGATTCGTGGCAAGTTCCGTGATCAGACACGGCCTATCCTCGTTAACAACTGGGAGGCAACTTACTTTAACTTCAACGCTGATAAAATTGAAGCTATCGCGAGCGCAGGCAAGGAGCTTGGTATTGAGCTGTTCGTGCTGGATGATGGCTGGTTCGGCAAGCGCGACGATGACACGACCTCACTAGGGGATTGGTTTGTCGACCGCGATAAGCTGCCAAATGGTTTAGAGGATTTAGTTAGCCGCGTTAAGAGACTTGATATGCAGTTTGGACTATGGTTTGAGCCAGAAATGATATCACCTAAGAGCGAATTATATCAAGCGCATCCTGATTGGTGCTTGCATGTAGAAGACCGGAGACGGACACAGGCAAGAAATCAATTGGTTCTCGACTTGTCACGTGCTGACGTTCGCAAATACATTGTGAAAACGGTTTCCGACATCTTATCGAGTGCGCCTATCACCTATGTGAAATGGGATATGAACCGCAACATGACGGAGATCGGATCTGCTCTGTTGCCGTCTGAACGTCAACGAGAAACAGCACATCGTTATATGCTCGGATTGTATGAAGTGCTTGAGAAAATTACTTCTGCATTTCCAGACATTTTGTTCGAGAGCTGTTCCGGAGGTGGAGGCCGCTTCGATCCAGGTATGCTTTATTACATGCCGCAGACATGGACAAGCGATAACTCAGATGCGGTATCGCGTTTGAAGATTCAATATGGGACGAGTATTGTTTATCCGGTTAGCTCGATGGGAGCACATGTTTCAGCCGTTCCAAATCATCAGGTTGGTCGCGTTACATCCTTGGAGACTCGCGGCAATGTAGCTTTATCCGGCAACTTTGGCTATGAGCTCGACCTTACTGTATTTACTGAAGAGGAAAAGGAAGCCGTAAAAGCACAGGTTGCTATGTATAAGGACGTACGTCCTCTTGTGCAGTTTGGTGATTTCTATCGTTTGCTGAGCCCGTTCGAGGGGAATGAAACAGCTTGGATGTTCGTATCCAAAGACAAGAGCGAAGCGTTTGTCGTCTTTGTATCGGTTCTTCAGGAGCCTCATCCAAGGCTCAATCGTTTCCGTTTGAAGGGTCTTGATCCGCAGCGTGATTACAAGCTTGATGGGGAAGGTACTGTATATGGCGGCGATGAACTGTTATTTGCAGGACTTGCAACACCGCAGTTTAATGGCGATTATGCGAGCAAGGTGTATCATTTCCGTGCTGCAGTAAAAGAATAACTAATCATAATGAAGCCCACTCCGGATTAGAGTGGGCTTTTTTTTTGCTGCCTTGTAT
>NZ_JBFUHJ010000064.1:0-22406 GCF_056402455.1 Paenibacillus sp. P4_A7
GTATTGTGGTCGGGATTATGATTATTCCAATGGTCTGCTCCCTTAGCGAAGATGCCATGTCAGCGGTGCCGCGCAGTTTAAGAGACGGTGCTTATGCACTAGGTGCTACTCGCTTTGAGGTTGCTTTGAAAATCGTTGTACCAGCTGCTTTCTCAGGAATCGTAGCTTCAGCAGTGCTTGCGTTCTCTCGTGCGATAGGTGAAACGATGATCGTAACCGTAGCAGCAGGATCGACACCAAACATGACCTTTAATCCGCTTGAGAGTATCCAGACGATGACCGCTTACATCGTTCAAGTTAGTCTGGGAGATACACCGCATGGTACGGTTGAATATGGCTCCATATTCGCAGTAGGAATGACGTTGTTCCTTATTACGTTCCTGCTCAATATTCTTGCCCAATACGTGGCAAGACGATTCAGAGAGGAGTATTAGAATGGATATTTTTCAAGACGCGGACCGCAAGCAAATTGCAGGAAGACGCAGAACAGATTGGATGCTGCACATTTTATTCGTCATTGCGACTTCTATAGGGGTTATCGCTTTATGTGTGCTTATTATTGATATTTTGATCGATGGCATTTCAAGGCTGCAGCCGGACTTGTTCATGAATTTCCCTTCTAGAAAAGCAGATGACGCGGGAATGAAATCAGCAATTGTCGGTACGATCTATATGCTGCTTATTATGGCGCCGCTATCCTTTATTTTCGGAGTAGGTTCTGCCATTTATTTAGAGGAATACGCGAAAAAGGGACGTTTGACTCGTCTCATCCAGTTGAACATTAGTACGCTGGCGGGTGTTCCATCTATCGTATACGGTATTTTAGGATTAGCTTTATTCGTTCGATTGTTTGCACTGGATCGCAGTTTAATCGCAGGTGCTCTTACAATGACCTTGCTTGTACTGCCCATCATTATCGTCTCTGCTCAAGAAGCCATCCGAGCGGTTCCAAAATCTCGTCGTGATGCCTCCTTTGCTTTAGGCGCTACGAAATGGCAGACCGTTGCAAGATCGGTCATGCCATCAGCTATTCCTGGGATTCTGACTGGCGTTATTCTAGCGATGTCGCGTGCTATTGGCGAAACGGCTCCGCTAGTAATGATAGGTGCATTGACGTATGTGGCATTTCTTCCGAATGGTCTGGGAGATTCGTTCACCGTTATACCTATTCAAGTGTATAACTGGCTTTCGAAGCCTCAGCTCGAGTTCAAGGAGCTTGCCGCTAGCGGTATCATTGTGTTGTTAGCCTTGTTGCTGCTTATGAACTTCTCAGCGATTCTGCTGCGCAACAAATACCAGAAAAACGTTTAAGAAGCAAGCGTAAACGGCTGTCGCCGTCCTTGGTGGCAAAGAAAAGTTTCGCGGTGAATTATAAGCATGTTATAAATGTGAAACTTATAAATTCTTATAATTTGATTATACCTTTAGGAGGAGACCGAAATGGAAGCACTTATTACTATCAATAAACTGAACTTGTTTTACGGCGCATTTCACGCTTTGAAGGATGTTTCGCTAACGATTCCAGAGAAGGCAATTACGGCTTTCATCGGTCCGTCAGGCTGCGGCAAATCAACACTGCTTCGTACGCTTAATCGAATGAATGATATGATACCCGGAACGCGTATTGAAGGCGGCATTGCTATCGGCGGTACTGAAATTTATTCGAATGAAGTTGATGTGGAGACGCTTCGCAAAAAAGTAGGCATGGTGTTCCAACAGCCGAATCCTTTCCCTAAATCGATTTATGATAATGTTGCTTATGGACCTAGATTGCACGGTATTACCTCCAAAAAGGAGCTCGATGAGATTGTTGAGACGAGCTTGAAGTCAGCAGTATTGTGGGACGAAGTGAAGGATCATCTGAAGCGTTCTGCCTTCGGTCTCTCTGGCGGACAACAGCAGCGTTTATGCATCGCGCGGGCTCTTGCTGTCAATCCGAATATTTTGCTTATGGATGAGGCTACTTCCGCGCTAGATCCGATCTCAACTTTGAAGATCGAAGAGCTGGTTCAGGAGTTAAAAGACAAATATACAATCGTTATGGTCACTCACAACATGCATCAAGCTGCTCGTGTATCGAATCAAACCGTGTTTTTCTTGAATGGCGAAGTCATTGAATATTCAGACACTGAAAAGCTGTTTTCTAACCCGGTTGATCAACGTACGGAAGATTACATTAGTGGTCGCTTCGGCTAACTAATTGCATGATTAAAAGTAGCATGGATGGATAACTTTAAGGGGGAGATCACTGTGATGACAACGCGTAAAGAATTTGATCAAGGACTGGAGCAGCTTCATAATCTGATCATTGATATGGGTACATTTGTAGAGAAAGCGCTAGTTGAGTCGATGCAAGCTTTGGTTACCGTAGATACTGATCGCGCGAACCTGGTTATAAAGAATGATCCAACCCTTAATCAAATGGAAGAGAAAATAACAACTGTCGGTTCAAAGCTTATCGCAACGCAGCAGCCGGTTGCAAAGGATTTGCGTCGTATTTTATCTGCTTTTAAAATTGCTAGTGATTTGGAGCGCATGGGGGATCTATCCGTTGATATTGCAAAGGTTGTATTGCGTTTAGAAGGCCAGACACTGATTAAACCGCTGATTGATCTGCCGCGTATGGCAGAAATTGTTCAGCTCATGACTTATGAATCCATTCAATCTTTTATTCAAGAAAATGTAGATTTGGCTTACAAAATGGCGAAGGACGATGATCAAGTTGACGCCTTGTATGGTCAAATTACTCGTGAGCTATACTCGCTAATGATGGAAAACCCAAGAAACATTACACAATCATCTCTACTTAGCTTTGTAGGTCGTTACTTGGAAAGATATGGCGATCATGCTACGAATATTGGTGAGAGTGTCGTATATTTGGTGACAGGCAGCCGTCCTGATTTGAATGTATAAAATGACTTCTAACCCTGTCAATGACCGTTGGAGCAAACCTGCTTTGGCGGTTTTTTTGTCGAATTTTACCTTTAGTTAATGGTTTAATGGTTCATAATTCACAAACGGCTGTTACAGTAGAACTAGAGAAGTTGAATTAGACGATTGCTGATCGAGGGGATCGAGATGGACGAGGTTGGGGTAGGCCTATTCAACCGTGAGATGGTCCGCACCATTAAGGGACTGTGGCATGATGGCGGCATAGGGGTTGTTTATGTCAGTTCTAAGCTGGCAAATGCTGATTTACAAATAGTGATACAGCAGTGGAAGCGTGATGAACCGAACTTGTTTTGGCAACAGCAGCTGGAATATGAATATTTCTTTTTATTTCATAATCAGCAGAGTGATGAACCTATTGCAAGGTTTATAAGTGCTGCTTCAGAGAGATTGAAGGATCGTTTGCAGCATGTCATCAAGGAACACAAGGAACAGAGCAATATGAAAGATAAAGCTTGTGAGACTAATGTTGGCACTGCCGTAGCATCACTCTCCGTAACGGGCCGTTCATCCGAAACAGTCATCTATAGGATGCTACTAGAGGCGGTGGAACAAAGCGCATATCAAGAAGTAAACGTTAGCAACTGTCAGTCATCCAAGGAAACCAATGATTTATTGAAAGCGGATAAGATGGAGTCGAGAGATAGTCCTAATAGGAAGCAACCGAGTTATAAAAGGAGTTTACAGGCCAATACCATCACAATTGGGATGCTGGCGGTACCCTTTCCTATCTTCCCTCCAAATGCTCGCGTGTCAGAGGTAGCATTTCTCTTTGATACGAATGCGAAAGCGCAGGGCGCGGTAATTGTGGACCAAGGACGTCCGATTGGTATTTTAATGAAAGAAAAGCTGCATCAGATGCTGGCTGGTCAATTCGGACTTCCGCTATATTGGAACAAGCCGGTTGAAAGGATAATGAATAAGCATCCGCTTATTGTAGATGAACTATTTCCAGTAGAACAGGTTTCTCAGCTCGCGATGGCAAGGGATTTCTCGCAACTATATGACGTTGTCCTTATTACGAAGGATGGTCAAATGGCAGGTGCCGCTTCCATTCGTTCGATACTCGAGAGCATTACCGCGCTGCGAACAGAAGCAGCAAGAGGAGCAAATCCACTAACTGGTCTACCAGGCAATGAGGAAATTCAACATGAGCTGCAGCGTAGAATTGCGCTGGGGAACCCTTTTGCAGTCATTTATGCGGATCTGGATTATTTCAAATGGTATAACGATTATTTTGGATTCGGATTAGGTGATGAGCTTATTCGCTATTTGGCGGAGCTGCTTAGGAAGGAACTCGATCAGCTCCAGTGTGAGAATGATTTTATTGGGCATGTCGGAGGCGATGATTTTATTACCGTTATGAGTGTGAACCGTGCGGAGAAGTATTGCCAGACTTTAATTGAGCGATTCGACAACGAAATAAAAGCTTTCTACGGGGGAGTAGAGGTGACTGCGATTGAGGATAGGCATGGGAATATTATTGAACAGGATGGCGTCTCACTATCTTTATCTCTCATGATCTGGGATGGTGAGGTTCCTCTGACACCTGAATATATATCCATGCATGCAGCGAAGCTAAAGAAGCTGGCAAAGGCTCGAAAGGGCAGTGCTTATGTGATCGATCAAATTTCAGGATCGCATTTTGGAGAGGAACGAAGGCGGACGTGAGACAACTACGAGCGTTAGAGCAGCAAGGCGGCAAGGAAAACGGAGTTTCAAGACATTTGGGCATCATTTATTTGTCATGGAGTGTTCCGCTTGAGTCTCATAAAAGACAGGAAGCTTCTCTCCAGAAACAATGGCGCGTTTTCGTAGATCATGAAGTAACGACTATGTTTCATAGTTCCATTTTATTTGAGGATCTGCGGTGGATGAATGACGATTTGTTTATTCTTATGAAGCTTCCAAGCGGAACTCAGGAGCTTCTGGAGGGTTGGCTGCTTGAGCTTGTCTATAAGCATGCGGAAACATGGGGACAACGATTTATAGACAACTTGAATAGGGATGACAGATCTCGCTGGAAAGGAATGCTGCATTCCGGTGTTTCTGTAGTTGCCGAGGATACCTCTCTAACTAATGAAGATTTCTGGTATGAAGCGATGAAAAGAGCAATCCTGCACGGGCAATCAGCAGGAGCAATGAAGCATAGCATGAAGAGGCGAGCTATAGATAAACTTCTAGAGAACAGGATGATTAAACCTGTTTATCAGCCCATCATTGCACTGCAGCATTCAGGAGAGGTATTCGGCTATGAAGCCCTTTCGCGGACAGAGGATCAGACTTGGTTTTCAGGGCCGATGGAGTTGTTTCTATTTGCAGAGAAGGAAGGATTAGCTTATGCCCTTGATCGTTTGGCTAGGGAGAAGGCGATTGCTGGCTGCAAGACTCTCGGAAAAGAGCAAAAGCTGTTCATAAATGTGATGGCTCAGATTATGGAGGATCCAAGCTTCTCACCTGGCCAAACGCTCGGTCTACTGGAGCAGCATCATTTATCACCACATAATATCGTATTTGAAATAACAGAACGCAGTGAGATTGCGGATTTTGCCTCCGTGAAGAAGGCCTTGGAGCATTACCGCAGTCAAGGGTATCAAATAGCGATTGACGATGTAGGTGCCGGCTATTCTTCCTTGCAGTCTATTGTAGAGCTGCGTCCGGATTATTTGAAAGTGGATCGTTCTATTATTCAGAACATACATATGGATGAGATGAAGGAACATATTTTACATACCTTAATTCAGCTAGCTTCCAAAATGGGCATTTCGGTCATAGCAGAGGGGATAGAACAGGAAGAGGAGCTTGCACTCGTTCGTAAGATGGGTGTCCAATATGCGCAAGGTTATTTACTCGGCAAACCCGCAGCGTTTTGATTATGAAACAGTATAGCAAGGAAGATGGGCTTTCCTAAGGCAGACAGTGCTTGGGGAAGTCCATTTTGTGGTATAATAGAAGGGATTGAAGTTACATAAATGAGGTGTTGAAACCATATGGAAAAATGGATGCTAATAGACGGGAACAGTATCGCTTATAGGGCCTTCTTCGCGATGCCGCCGCTTACAAATTCTGCAGGTTTACATACGAATGCAATATTTGGATTTACAACGATGCTTCTTAAGCTGCTTGAGGAAGAAAAGCCGACCCATGTGCTTGTAGCGTTTGATGCGGGAAAAGTAACGTTCCGTCATGAGGGATACAGTGAGTATAAGGGTGGACGGGCCAAAACACCACCTGAGCTTTCTGAGCAATTTCCTGTATTGAAAGAGCTTCTGCAAGCATTCAGCATTGCACAGTTCGAATTATCCGGCTATGAGGCGGATGATATCATCGGTACGCTTACGCGCATTGCAGATGAGAAGGGCGTACCAGCAGTAGTTGTAACAGGTGATAAGGACATGCTGCAGCTAGCCTCAGAGCAGGTCACGATTGTAATGACGCGGAAGGGTGTAACCGAAATAGATGTGTATACCCCTGCCGCTATTCAAGAAAAATATGGTCTTGTGCCCCTGCAAATCATTGATCTAAAAGGGCTTATGGGTGATACGTCCGATAACATACCTGGTGTGCCAGGTGTGGGTGAGAAGACGGCGCTTAAGCTGCTGCATGAGCATGGATCAGTTGAGCAGGTGCTGGACAATCTGGATCAACTAAAAGGTAAATTAAAGGAAAATATCGAGAATCACAAGGACGACGCCATCATGAGCAAGAAGCTGGCGACGATTTTCCGCGAGGTGCCTCTTGAGCAAGGAACGGAAGCTATCCGTTATGACGGCTATGATTCTGCCAAGCTTGGCGAAGCCTTTCGCAGGCTTGAATTCAAATCGCTTATCGAGCGTCTGCAATTGGGCGTTGATGTAGGTTCAGCGGAGGAAGCCGCTCAGCAATCCGCAGCGGATTTAACAATTACTATTATTGCATCAGAGAACGATGCAGAAGCGTTGGAGAAGCTGCTGCAAACGCTGGAGCAGACTGATAAGAACGGTTTATATGTAGAAGCCATTGGCGAAAATCCGCATCATGCAGAACTGATTGGTTTAGCAATCGCGACTGAGGAAGCGGTATATGTCGTTTCCATTTCCGTATTGGAGCAGCCATTTATGGCGAAGCTCCGTGAATGGATGGCTCAAGCGGACAAGCCCAAATATGGCTTTGATCTGCATAAAGTGGAGCTTGCGCTAGCATGGGGCGGTATTATGCTGAATGGATCGGCATTCGATGTTCAGCTTGCTGCCTACTTGCTGGACCCGACAGAAGCAAGCCAGACGCTGAGCAGCATTAATCAGAAGCATGATTTGCCAGGATTGCCTGCTGATGAAGCCGTTTATGGCAAAGGTGCTAAATTCAAGCTGCCGGAGGCAGAGACGCTTTATCGTCATTTGGCACTAAAAGCAGAGGCGGTTAGACGTCTTGTTCCGCTATTGACGGAGGAATTGAATGAGACTGGAATGAGTAAGCTTTATTTTGATCTAGAGCAGCCGTTGTCTCGTATTCTTGCAGGAATGGAACGTCAGGGCATCAAGGTGGAGCGGGAAGAGCTGAAGGCGCTTGGCAGTGAACTAGAACGCCAGCTAACTACACTCGTAACGAATATTTACAAGCATGCAGGTACGGAGTTCAATATTGGCTCTCCGAAGCAGCTTGGTGAAATTTTGTTCGATAAGCTCGGATTGCCTGCTAAGAAGAAAACAAAAACAGGCTATTCTACCGATGCCGAGGTGTTGGAAGAGCTGGCTCCTTATAGTRAGATTATTCCGCTGATACTTAATTACCGACAGCTTGCTAAGCTGCAATCGACCTATGTCGAGGGTTTGCTGAAGGAGGTTCGCAGTGAGACTGGCAAGGTGCATACGTACTACCGTCAGACCATTGCCGCAACTGGAAGATTAAGCAGTCAGTTCCCTAATCTACAGAACATTCCGATACGACTTGAGGAAGGCCGGAAGATTCGTAAGGCGTTTGTTCCTTCGGAGAAGGGATGGTCCATACTGGCTGCGGATTATTCGCAGATTGAGCTGCGTGTGCTCGCGCATATATCCGGTGACGAGAATTTGAAGGAAGCGTTCATTAACGATATGGATATCCATACGAAGACAGCCATGGACGTGTTTGGAGTATCGGCGGAGCAGGTTGATTCCAACATGCGCCGACAAGCCAAAGCCGTAAACTTCGGAATTGTCTACGGAATAAGTGATTTTGGTCTATCGCAAAATCTAGGCATAACTCGTAAGGAAGCGTCACATTTTATCGAGCAGTATTTTGAAGTGTTCAAAGGTGTGCGCAAATTTATGGACGATGTCGTGGTTGAAGCTCGCAAGGATGGATATGTAACGACATTGCTTGGTCGTAGACGTTATTTGCCGGATATTAAAGCGTCGAACTTTAACATTCGTTCGTTTGCGGAACGTACTGCGATGAATACGCCGATTCAAGGGACGGCTGCAGATATTATCAAGCTGGCGATGGTGCATATGGATCATGCACTTCGTGAACGCAAGCTGAGAAGCCGTATGCTTCTGCAAGTTCATGATGAGCTCGTGTTTGAGGTTCCGGAGGATGAGCTTGAGCTGATGAAGTCGCTGTTGCCGGATGTCATGTCCGCCGCGTTGAAGCTTGATGTGCCTCTTAAGGCGGATGTCAGTTACGGTGCGAATTGGTATGAGGCAAAGTAACCCTAAGCAGTCAGTTTCGGTTATAATGGTAGTTGAGGTGAAGAGAAATGCCTGAATTGCCTGAGGTAGAAACAGTCAAAAGAACATTAATTGAATTAGTAGCTGGTAAACGGATTAAATCAGTAACCGTTGGATTACCGCGTATTATACAGCGTCCTGCAGAACCAGAACAGTTCGCAGATGCACTTATCGGACAAAAGATTGAAACGGTCGAGCGTCGCGGTAAGTTTCTAAGAATTATTTTAGATGATCTCGTTATCGTATCCCATTTACGAATGGAAGGCAGATATGGCGTGTTCCAATCGGACGAGCCAATTGAACGCCATACACATGTACTGTTTCATTTTGAAGATGGTACGGATTTACGCTATAAGGATGTACGTCAATTCGGTACGATGCATTTGTTTCTGAAGGGTGAAGAGCTTGTGCTTCCACCGCTTAATAAGCTGGGAATTGAGCCTTTGGAACCTGGTTTCACAATGGAAGTTTTAAGAACGAAGTTAGCACATCGGTCCACGCGTATTAAGTCTTTGCTGCTCAATCAAGAGCATATCGTTGGACTGGGAAATATTTACGTAGACGAAGCTTTGTTTCAGGCCCGAATCCATCCGGAGCGGACACCTGACACGTTAAGACCGGTTGAGTGGAAGAGATTGTACGAATCCATTTGTTCGACACTTGGTCGAGCTGTAGAAGCAGGCGGTTCGTCTATTAAGTCTTATGTGAACGGGCAAGGCGAAATGGGAATGTTCCAGCATCAACTGCTCGTATACGGTAAGAAGGACGAGCCTTGTCCTTCCTGCTCTAAACCGATCGAGAAGTTTACGGTGGCAGGCAGAGGGACGCATATTTGCAGTAAATGCCAACCAATAACAAGCTCTAAATAGCTCGAAAATGAGGATCCTATAATTAGCAATCCGGTGGCGCTATGCACCGTCATTAACTCCCCGCATATGATATCCGTATTATGAGCAATAGGCGGATGTCTAGTGTAATCACCGCGAAACGAGCTTACGCCGGCAAGGGTCGGCACCAGCTGTTTACGCTGGGGATGCACGAGGCTGTCGCTCTGCGGGGAGGGACTTGCGATTGTTCGCGCATGCAGCGTCACTGTTAGTTTTAGCTTTTGCCGTTAGCTTGGATGGTTTTGGCGTTGGAGTAACGTATGGTCTGAGGCGTATTCGTATTCCGTTTTTATCCGTGTTCATTATTGCTTGCTGCTCGGGCTTCATTATTTGGTTGTCGATGCAGGTTGGCGGTTTATTGACTGGATTTCTGTCTGAGTTTGCGGCCAGACTGATTGGTGCTTGCATTCTTATTGTTATTGGCTGTTGGGCATTATTTCAGCTAAAACGCGGGCGCCAAAATGATGAGGCCATTGATCGTACGGAAGCCAATACGAGTCATAGTGAAGCAGCTTCAGTTACACAAAGTCAGGAGATACCGCCCATTGACGAGATTGCCAATACAGCACTGGTCGTCATGGTGGAGCTCAAGCGTCTAGGTCTTGTCATTCAAATATTGCGGACGCCACAATCGGCTGACGTGGACAAATCGGGAACGATCTCCGCATCGGAAGCAGTCATGCTAGGAGTTGCACTATCCATTGATGCATTTGGCGCAGGTCTTGGTGCGGCAATGATCGGTTTGCCTTCCTTGATAACTGCGTTAACGATAACTGCAGCGAGCGCTATTTTTCTAGTTGGAGGAATCCGTTTCGGGTTCAGATTCTCATCTTGGAAGGGTATGCAAGCATTATCTTTTTTGCCAGGCATATTATTGATTATGATGGGAATCATGAAGTTGTTATAAGTAGAGGTGAATGGGATGATAATCGGATTAACCGGCGGTATAGCAAGCGGTAAAAGCACAATCGCAAAAATGCTTGTTGAACGCGGTGCGCTGCTGGTGGATGCCGATCAAGTCGCGAGGGAGGTCGTGCTTCCCGGAGAGTCGGCGCTAGAGGCTATCGCCTCTCTGTTCGGACAAGCTGTATTGCTGCCTGATGGATCGCTTAACCGTAAAGCGCTTGGCGAAATTGTTTTTCAAGATAAAGCGTCCTTAGCGCAATTGGAAGCCATCACTCACCCAGCAATACGAGCTAGTATGCAGCATCGCATTCATACCTATGAGGAGAAGTATCCGGAACGTCTTATCGTTGCAGATGTGCCCCTCCTGTATGAAACGAAGCAGCAGCATTTATATAAGGGTGTCATGGTTGTTTATGTGCCCGAGGAAATCCAGATTGCACGACTCATGGAGCGAAGCTCGTTTACTAAGTCAGAGGCTGAAAGGCGCGTTTCACTACAAATGAATATAGAACAAAAGCGTGAGCTCGCAAATTGGGTCATTGATAACAGCGGTACACTGGAGGAGACAAGTCGTCAAATTGATCAATTTTGGAAAGATCAGGGTTTAACATGAGACTACTACTTAAGAAAAGAGTACTTCTGGTATTGTTGATCGGACTAATAACGATTTTGTTTCTGAAATCGGACTGGCTCGCAACGATGATGTACCCGATTTACTATAAGGATGATATACGTGCAAGCGCATCGAATTATGGTGTTGAGCCTCATTTGGTCGCTGCCATTATACGTAGTGAAACGAATTATAAGACGGGTAAGGATTCAAAGAAGGGTGCACTTGGGTTAATGCAAATTATGCCTAACACGGCTACATGGGTCGTTCAAAAGGCAGGTTTCAAGGAAGTAACGGAGGATGTACTTAGGCATCGTGCTGATGTCAGTATCGAGGTTGGATCTTGGTATTTAAAATCATTGCATCAGCAATTTGATCAGAATTCTATCGCTGCTATAGCCGCATATAATGCAGGGCCAGGCAATGTTCGTAAATGGCTTGACACTGGTGTCTGGGATGGACAGCTAAAAACAGTAGATCAAATTCCGTTCGGAGAGACAAGACACTATGTACAGAGAGTCATTTATTATTATAATAAGTACAAAGGTATTTATCCTAGCTTTTAATACGAGCTTCTCATACATGAAAATAAGTTGAAGCCTTGGCGGCCCATCTCTTCTTGGACGGGCCCAGCCAAAGCTACAGATATTCATACAACTTTTAATAAATCATTAACGTGCTCCGCCGGCAAGTGATTGCTCAGCGATTTGTACTAGACGACGGGTGATAGATCCCCCGATGGAGCCTGCGTCTTTTGTAGCCATGTTACCGAAGTAGCCGTCTTGCGGCATCGAGATTCCTAGCTCTTGAGCCACTTCATATTTCATTTGGTCAAGTGCTGCTGTCGCTTGTGGAACAACCAATTGGTTACTGCTGCGTGATGCGCTCATGTATATTCACCTCCTTGCGGTTGGTAAATGTATTATGTGCGAAAATCAAAAGTTCATTACAGGAATTGTTTGGAAAAAAGTTTAGGTTAAGAAAAATCTTTGAAAATTAGATGTTTTGAATGAGAAAGGAGGCAATGGATCAGCATGAAATGCCCAATCTGTGACTATGCCGGAACCAAAGTATTAGACTCCAGACCGGCCAACGAAAACAAATCAATCCGCCGCCGACGTGAATGTGAGAAGTGCAGCCGCCGTTTCACGACTTTCGAAATGATTGAGGAGACACCGCTAATCGTCATCAAAAAAGATGGCAGCCGTGAAGAATTCAGTCGCGACAAAATTTTGCGAGGTCTTATTCGCGCCTGTGAGAAGCGTCCAGTACCTGCTGAGCGTCTTGAAGTAATCGTCTCTGAGGTTGAGAAAGAGCTTCGCACAACAGCTCTTGCAGAGGTAGATAGCAGCGAAATCGGCGGGATTGTAATGAATGAGCTCTATCCTGTTGATGAGGTAGCGTATGTTCGCTTCGCATCCGTATATCGCCAATTCAAAGATATCGAAATGTTTATGAAGGAGCTCAACAGTCTGCTCTCTAAGGATCCCTTGAGCAGTCCAACAGATAAAGATTGACAGTTTTGGCGATCTTGTGATAATATCAGTTTTATCGTCATTTGGGGCCTTAGCTCAGCTGGGAGAGCGCTTGCATGGCATGCAAGAGGTCAGGGGTTCGATCCCCCTAGGCTCCACCAAATAAACAATTCAAACCACGTCCTCTGGACGTGGTTTTCTGTTTATTTGGTGGATTGCCCAGGGGGCGAACCCTGGGGTTCAGTCCGCGCGGACGGAATGGAAGATTTAGCTTCGTAGGAATACATCTAATGGAGGAGCACGGCGTCTGAATCTACCGCTAAAAGTTCTCGTCGAGTACGCTTCGCCAGCCATTAGATCAAAGATTCGGACATCCCAAAATGGATTAGCGAGTTAGTACGAGCTATATCCCCTAGGCTCCACCAAACAATAAATTCAACCCACTTCATTCGAAGTGGTTTTTTTTGTTTGGGTGGTAGACGCTGCACTTAGAGCTCTATCGTAGGAACACGATATCAAGATTTTTGTGGTGTATTATAACACTGCTTATTTGAAAAATTAAGGATATTAAAATCTCACTTGACTCTCCCCTTAACAGGATAGTTATACTTGGTAAAGACGAGGAGAGAATTGAAAATATTCATGAAAGGGAAGTGTAACGATGTTTAAAATCAGTGAGTTTTCGAAGATTAGTCAAGTGTCTGTCAAAACACTTCGTTACTACGACCAATTGAACTTGCTCACACCAGCTCACACTGACAAATTTACAGGATATCGTTATTATACGGCTGACCAAATGTTTCAACTCAATCGTATTTTGGCATATAAAGAATTGGGTTTCTCTTTGGAACAAATTCGTCAAATGATGTGCGAGCAAGTCCCGATTGAACAAATTAGGGGGATGTTTCGGATCAAACAAAAYGAAATTCAGTCCACCCTAGATAAGGAACAGGATAGACTCACTCGAATCAAAGAACGTCTGTGTTACCTCGAGAATGAGGGGGAAAACCAAACGTCACACGATGTCATTTTAAAGGAAGTTGAGCCTAAGTTTGTGATTTCTTACCGCTGTAGAACTTCGTATAGGGAGATACCTGAGTTATTTAAACTACTGGACGATCATTTAGGGAAATTAGGTATGTCTTCATCATCTCAAATTGTGCTTTGGCACGGCTGTGAAGAAAGTGAGGACGAGATAGATATCGAAGTGGCACGTCCGCTAACTCACGAAATCCCGAGCAGCCCTCCCTTCATGGTAACACGATTGCCTAAAGTTACGACGATGGCTACGCTTGTCCATGTTTGTCGGACGAGGAGCTCATGTATGGCGAGCACAGAATTAGCATTTTGGATTGAACGAAACGGTTTCCGCATAAAGGGGAATGAGCCCCGTCGAGAAATTTGTCTTCCTCATGAAAAATTAGGCGATCCGGAAACTTACATTGCTGAAGTCCAGATTGCTGTCGAAAGAGTTTGAAGAAGATTACATGGAAAGGAGATTCATCTTTGAGTAAACATCAAAAGATTCTGACCTTAAATTTATTTTTATTGACCTTCGTCTTAGGAACAAGTGAATTTGTCATTGTCGGACTGTTGGCTGAAGTGTCAACCGACTTGAATATTTCTATTTCAACAGCCGGGGCTCTAGTATCAGCATTTGCCATATCTTTTGCAATATGTACACCCATATTAACGGCTATATTCAGTCGGTTCTCCAAGTACCCGCTTATGCTCTCTTTGATTGGGGTATTTATAATAGGTAATATCATAACCGCTATATCCGGTTCGTACGCGCTGCTCCTTATTTCCAGAATAATAACTGCTATTGTGACCGGAGTTTTGATCGCACTTGCAATGGCGGTTGCCAGCGAAACAGTGTCCGCCGAGAAGAGGGGTATGGCGATTTCAATCGTCTTTATGGGCTTTACAATCGCTAGTGTAGTCGGAGTCCCTCTTGGTACCTATATCGGACAATGGGGTGGTTGGCAATTGGCCTTTTGGTTTACTGCTCTGTTAGGAATTATTTCTCTGATCGCAAGCGCGGCGACAATTCCCAAAGGACTAAAAGGGCTTCAAAGTTCATTAAAAAAACAACTCGAATTATTAACCAATTCGCGTATTATAATAGCATTCTCTATTCCTGCGTTAAGTATTGGAGCGACATATACCGTATATACGTATTTAACTCCTCTGATGCAAGAAGTACTTTTTGTCCCTAACCAGTATATTAGTCTTGTATTTTTACTTTACGGAGTTGTATCCGTGTTCAGTACTTTAATTGGTGGGAGATTGGCAAATCGCAACGGGATTAGAAAGCTCAGGTATGTGTTTCTTATTCAAGCGGTCATTCTCGCATCGCTTTATGTTTCCTTCAACTCGATTGCTACGGGGTTGATTAGCATATCATTCATTGCTCTTATCGTTTATATAATGAACTCTACTATGCAGCTGTATTTCATTGATTTGGCTGATAAATATTTTCCGACTGCGAAGGATTTGGCTTCATCATTGACTCCTGTATCCATAAACGTCGGAATAGCATTTGGATCAGCTCTTGGAGGAGTTGTTACGACGCACAAGGAATTGATTGATGTGTCTTGGTTCGGGGGGATTATTGCGATTGCTGCCTCATTGCTGACATTTATCAGCTACAGATTAGACCGTAATCAGTCTATAAATGTTTAAGGTTGTCCTCACAACTAATAGATCTATTAATGTGGCAATATGAGAGAGGAAGGATTATGGGTTCGATCCCGCTAGTGTCCACCACATATTACATTCAGGCACGCTCATTTTGAGTGTGTTTTTTGTATGGTGGTTTATTAGAGGCGAAGAGGACAGGAGATTGTTTAAATACCCTTCATACGAGCAAAATTAGTATTAGATTGAGCGAATAACGGAACCTATGTATTCGCTTAATGTAATATGTGGATGATTTCAGTGAATAGCGGATATTGTCCTTCAAATGTGAGTGTCACAGCTTCAATAATTTTTTTCATTATAATCGAAGTTTGTAAGTACGAGCACGTTGTTGGCCGCTGGCAATAACGAGTAGTTGCATCTTTACCATCTGACTTAATAAACGTCTAACATGTCTGTCACTCACCCGAAGGTGTTTTACAAGTTCTAAAGGTGTTATAGGACGAAAAGTCAACGAGTAAACCAAACAGTTTCGGCTTCGTAGGAATATATCTAATGGAGGAGCACGGCGTCTGAATCTACCGCTAAAAGTCCTCGTCGAGTACACTTCGTCAGCCATTAGATCAGAATTCGGTATCCCAAGATGGGTAGACGAGCATGTGCGAGTTTTATCCCCCTAGGCTCCGTAACTTAAAAAGCCTTTAAACACAAGAACTTGGTATTATCCCCTTTAAGTAGATACTCAGAAAGAACCTTATGGTACCATAAGGGAACCCTGTCACTAAACCTATAGGGGGTTTGTATATACCCCCTACAGGTTCGCCCGCGCGGACGGAGTGGAAGAAATGATTCCTTGTATCGCTTCGAACGGAGGAGCAGGGGTCTTAAGATCGTAGAAGGAAGTACTTTCATACCTCTACGTGGGGTATTCGAAGAGCTCAGTTCTGAAGTTGGTCGGATCAGGTGCCGGACGCCAAGTCGACTACCGCAAGAACTTACGGTTAGATCTAACACTATAAATAAAGTCCTGTGACGTAGACAGAAGTGATCGTTCTAGCGATCTCCTCGACAGAACTATGTTGTTCGTCCCGGACAATTTCCCATAGGTACATTTCGTTCGTAAAAAACCAACCTCTTGCCACAATCTCATGATTAACTTCGGATCTAGCTAACCCGTTTTGTTGTGCGTAGGCAACGTCTATTGAAATCCGCTGAATAAATTTTTCCCGTATGGCTTTCCATTTATCCGAAACTAAAGAAGAAACCCCAATTGCCTGTTCGAAGACTTGCATCATATCCCGTTCAGCTTCAGCCATTTTTAAAAAAGCATTCGCTTGTTTGCGAATGATTTCCTCAGCTTCTTGATTCGATTTTGGCAGGAAGGAGATCTCGGCAATTTCAAAAAATCGCTCCATGACACCCTCCATCAATACGATTAAAAGATCTTCTTTTCCTCCAAAATGTACATATGCCGTTCCGTATCCGATACTCGCTTTGTTAATCATTTGCGAGATCGTTGCTTTTTGAAAACCTTCTTGAAGAAAAACTTCCCTTGCGGCTTCTAATAATTTTTTTCGTGTTTTCAGCGATCGTAAATGTCTTTTATCCTCTATATTATGATTATTCATTCCTATTCCCCCACTACTCATTATCTCTAGAATATATGAATTATTATGAAAAGGAAAGGGATATCACTAGGTGGGTGTGCATGTTAAAAATTGGATGAAGAATATTATTGACACAATGTCATATTTAAATAGATAATGTTATTGACACAATGTCATATTCATTGAAGAAAGCGCTTTATTATCATCTGTAAAGGGGAGAATCATGATGCTTTTGAAAAACTTTGATGTAACTTTACGATATGCGAAAGAATTGGATAAGGAAGATTTTCTTGCGCATTTTCGAGAAGAGTTTTATTTAAAGCCAGGATCTATTTATATGGATGGGAACTCGTTGGGTCTTCTTTCGAAAAGAGCGGAAAGGACTCTCTTGGAATCTTTAGAGGATTGGAAGGAACATGGAATCGATGGCTGGACGCAGGGGAAACATCCATGGTTCTTTATGGCGGAGGAACTAGGAGAGAAACTTGCTCCGTTAGTAGGAGGTTCAGCTGAAGAAGTCATTGTGACCGGTTCTACGACAGTAAATCTGCATCAGCTTGTTTCTACGTTTTATCAGCCAGAAGGAAAACGCACAAAAATTTTAGCAGATGAACTAACATTTCCATCCGATATTTATGCTCTTCAGAGCCAGATACGGATTCATGGATATGATCCCGATACACAACTTATTCGCGTGAAAAGCCGAGATGGCCGCTTTTTAGAAGAAGATGACATTATCGAAGCAATGGACGATACAGTCGCTTTAATCCTCTTGCCCACCGTACTTTATCGTAGTGGTCAAATATTGGATATCAAACGATTAACCGATGAAGCACATCGTAGAGGTATTGTAATTGGCTTTGACGCTTGCCACTCAGTAGGTTCGATTCCGCATTCCTTCAGYGAATGGGATGTAGATTTTTCCTTTTGGTGTAATTATAAACATTTGAATGGCGGACCTGGCGGTGTTGGAGGCTTATTTGTGAATCGTAAGCATTTTGGAAGGATGCCTGGACTCGCCGGATGGTTTAGTTCTGCTAAAGAGAAACAATTCGACATGGAGCATACATTAACTCCAGCTCTTTCCGCAGGAGCCTTCCAAATAGGAACTCCTCATTTGCTTAGCGTTGCCCCTTTGATTGGGTCTTTGGAAATATTTACAGAAGCAGGTATTGGGAATATTCGCGAAAAGTCACTTAAAATCAATCGATATTTAATGAATTTAATTGACAGTGAATTAGCGGATATGGGATTCGTCATTGGAACGCCAAGAGAGGATGTACGACGCGGCGGGCATGTGAGCCTTGAACATATTGAAGCAGMGCGAATTTGTAAATCATTGAAGGAAAACGGGATCATTCCGGATTTTCGAGCACCTAACATCATTCGTCTTGCACCTGTTGCCCTTTATTCTTCCTTCGAGGAAGTTTGGGAAGTGGTTCAAATTCTTAAAAAGATCATGGTAGAAAAACAGTATGAGAAATTTAAAAATGAACGTGAAGTTGTTGCATAATGTAAAACGCTAATATGGCCGGACAAAGCCTAAAGGGGATGAAATAGATGGAGAATAAACATAGMGGTGAGGGTTTAAAACGGGAGTTAACTACTGGTCAGCTCTCGATGATCGCAATGGGGATGGCAATTGGGACGGGATTATTCCTTGGAAGCGGACTTGCCATTCGTACTGCCGGACCTGGTGTATTGCTCAGCTATACAATAGGTGCTTTTATCGTTTTATTATTAATGGGATGTTTGGCAGAAATGACGGTTGCCCATCCAACTTCAGGAGCTTTTGGAACGATTGCCGATAAATATCTTCATCCCATGGTAGGCTTTCTTGTCCGGTACTCTTATTGGATTGCCCAGGTTCTTGCCATTGGGGTTGAAATAAGTGCAATCGCGCTCTATATGAAATACTGGTTTCCAGGAGTCCCTGGTGTCATTTGGATCATCGTATTTACAGCAGTTCTTATATATGTAAACGCTACCAGCGTGAATGCATTTGCAACATTCGAATATTGGTTTTCCATGATCAAAGTTAGTGCGATTGTTGCGTTTATTCTTCTAGGAGCGTACGTTCTTTTTGGAACTTCAGGTTATGAAAATGTGGGTGCTAATAACCTGGTAGATCATGGAGGTTTCCTGCCATTCGGTTTTAAAGGGATGTGGATTGCCGTCTTTATATCTCTTTTTAGCTTTTTAGGCACAGAATTGATTGCGGTTACTGCAGGTGAAGCAAAAGAGCCGGATGTAGCCGTACCGAAAGCATTGAAAGCAACTGTTTTCCGATTGACTATTTTCTATGTGCTTACTTTGGCGATCATGTTGATGATTGTTCCATGGCAATCTGCAGGAATTGAAGAAAGTCCATTTGTAAAAGTAATGGAAATCTTAAACATACCTGGCGCCTCTGGAATAATGAACTTTATCGTTTTAACAGCCGCTTTATCTTCCATGAACGGACAGTTGTATGCTTCCTCACGAACGATGTTTTCTTTATCAAAAGAAAAGCTTGCGCCAGCTGTACTTGGCAAGCTTAATAAGAAAGGTGTTCCAACGACTGCACTAACAGTTTCCACAATGGGAATTATTCTTGCTGCGGTTGTAAGTGAGCTGCTTCCGGGATCATCCTATGCATTTATGATGGGGATTTCTATGTTCGGTTCACTTTTTACCTGGTTGATTATTTTCATCTCTCATTTATCTTTCCGTAAGAAATGGGATAAAATGGGCGGGCGAAAATTACCAGTAAGAATGATTGGCTTTCCTTATTTGACGATATTGGGGGGACTTCTCCTACTAAGTTTAATGATCACAGCATGGTTTACTGATTTCAAAATTATGCTCCAATTCGGTATCCCTTGGCTGCTGTTTTTATCCATCGTTTATTTTATTATGAAAAAAAAGCGTCCAAAGTGAGATTTATTCAAAAAGCAGACTGGAAAAATTAGAGCTTAATAACGAAGGAGAGATCTTCTCATGATAATTGGTATTCCTAAGGAAATTAAAAATAACGAAAACCGTGTCGCGTTAACTCCAGCTGGAGTCGTTTCATTCGTAAATGCTGGGCATAAAGTGTTAGTTGAGAAAAACGCTGGTATAGGCAGTGGTTTTACGAATGAGGATTACTCTGATACCGGTGCGGAAATTGTTGAAAATGTGGAAAATTTATGGGGAAAATCAGATATGATTATGAAAGTGAAAGAGCCACTTCCAAGTGAGTATAGCTATTTCCGTAAAGGCTTGATCTTATTCACTTATTTGCATTTGGCCGCTGAACCGGCTTTAGCCCAGGCACTTAAAGAAAAAGGAGTTCTTGCCATTGCCTATGAAACCGTTTCGGTGAATCGCACTTTACCATTGCTTACGCCGATGAGTGAGGTTGCTGGCCGGATGGCTACACAAATTGGTGCCCAATTTCTACAAAAATCAAACGGAGGCAAAGGAATTCTCCTTGCAGGCGTTCCTGGTGTGAACCGTGGGAAAGTGACCATTATTGGCGGCGGTATCGTAGGTACGAACGCAGCAAAAATGGCAATTGGAATAGGCGCTGATGTAACGATTATCGACTTAAGCGCAGACCGTTTACGTCAATTGGATGATATTTTCGGAAATCAAATTACAACACTAATGTCCAACACATTCAATATCGCACAGGCAGTAGCTGAAGCTGATCTTTTAGTTGGTGCGGTATTGATTCCTGGAGCAAAAGCTCCAAAACTGGTAACGGAAGAAATGGTGAAGGCAATGAAGCCTGGTTCTGTTGTCATTGATGTTGCCATCGACCAAGGTGGAATCGTTGAAACGATCGATCAAATTACAACACACGACAATCCAACCTATGTCAAGCATGGCGTCGTTCATTACGCTGTAGCCAACATGCCTGGTGCGGTTCCGCGGACCTCTACCATCGCTTTAACGAACGTTACTCTTCCATATGCATTGCAGATGGCAAACAAAGGTGTATATAGAGCAATCGCTGAGAACGAAGCATTAAAACTTGGAGTAAACGTAGCAAATGGTGAAATTACTTTTGAAGCAGTTGCCAAAGATCTTGGTTACGACTATGTAAAGTTAGAAAATGCTTTAGAAAAAAGGATGCTTTAGAAAAAGATGCTTTAGAAAAAAAGGTTTTACTTGAGGGGACCTTCAATTAACTTAATGAAGTTATTTTAGCGTTGAATAATACCCAAACTATGCTCCGCCCGTCATGGTTGCTGCCGTTCTTGCCAAATCATAATCTTTCGTAGGAAAATCATATCTCGTCAGAAAAGCCACAATGGTGGCTTTTTTGGCGATGCATAATCTTAATTCGGGAGGCACAGCTAGGAAGTATAAAGCTAGTTTCAAACGACGCGAGAGAAGAAGAATATTCCATTTCTTTAGATTTGAAGTAACTTGTTATATAAATTAGGGTAGTGTAATACCCCTAGGTTCAGTCCGCGCGGACGGAATGAAGTGAATAAGCATCGAAGGAAATACTTCTAATGTAGGAGCACGGCGTCTGAATCTACCGCTAAAAGTCCCCGTCGAGTAAGCTTCGTCAGCAATTGGATCAAGATTCGGACATCCCATGATAGATATGCGAGTATTGCGAGCAGTATCCCCCTAGGCTTCACCAAATAAGACATTCAACGCAACCTGAAAAGGGTTTCGCTTAATACGATTCGAAGATTGTTTGATTGCTCATCTAGAAAAAATATGAAAATGACTTGACTTTGGAGTAAGCTCAAATGTTATTTTAAATTCATGGAAAAATTATATTCTATACAAGAGGTTTCACGGATGCTTAGGATATCGAAGGATACGCTTCGGTACTATGACCRGATTGGAATCGTATCGCCGTCTCGAGAAGACAATCAGTATCGCAGGTATTCGAAGGACGACCTCATCGATTTGATGAATATTCAAATCATGCAGTATGCGGACTTTTCTCTTGACGAAATCAGAGGGAAGTTTAGTTTCCACAGGATGGAAAATATCGATCCCGCTAATTGCGAAGAGGTTGCTTCGTTCCTCGATGCCAAGAATGCAGAAACGCGTAAGAAGATTGCCCATCTAGAAAAGGTCAGTCAATTGCTCAACGTAGCAGCCGAAACGCTAAGGGACTTAAATCATGAAAGCGATCAACGGTTGGCAGAGATTGTTCGTGAGATTTACCAGGGTATCCGAAATAATGAACCGGGAATTTCCGAGGAGGGATGTTATGACCATCAAGGTTAGGAATTTTTATTATTTGATTGCAGGTATTCTTGCGATACTGTTTGCCGTCACGCACGCATGGAACGGGCAATCTGCTGTATTGTCAACGCTCGACATTAGCGGGATATCGATGGATACTCGGACGGTATTCACGTATGTCTGGCACATCATCACGGTGGAAAATCTGGTCTTCGGTATCGCATTCATTTTTCTGTCATTCCAAAGTGAGCGATCGAAAGTCTGGTTTACCGCGTGGATGATCGTGTCGATTCTGATCGTCCGACTTATGGTCATTCTTAGCGTAACGGCAGTTCATGATGTTTCGGCACTTAAGGATACGTTAATCGATTCTATTGCCATCGTAATCTATGTGGCCATCATCATACTGGGCACAAGAATGAAGAAAAAACAGTTAGGAGGTCAGCCACCGCAGTCCAGTAGGG
>NZ_JBFUHJ010000065.1:0-22362 GCF_056402455.1 Paenibacillus sp. P4_A7
ATATTTTTGTTGGTCAGACCGATCAAACGCTAGCGAAGATTAATGATTATCTATACAAAATGTCTGTGTTAGATCCTGATGTAGGGCTGCTCATGTCATCTCCAACCTATAGCGATGGCTACGCTTTAACTAAAATAAGAATTGATTCAAAGTTGAATCGCGACGTAGGTGTGTATAACCGAATTGATTCTGTTTTTTTATATCATGACGGTTTGTCAATCTAAGTGAGACACTTCGGCCATGAAAGATTCGTGAGCGGTCCTCCAACCCAGACATTTTCGAGGACGGTCGTTAATAAGGCGAATGGCGTCAGCCAATTCCTCATCCGTGACCTCTGCAAAGTCATGTCCTTTGGGGAAGAATTCCCGCAGAAGACCATTGACGTTTTCGTTAGAGCCTCGTTGCCAGGAGGAGTAAGGATCCGCGAAGTAGACTTTCAAATCGTGAACGTTTTCCAAAGCGGCATAACAGGCAAACTCTTTCCCACATCTGTTGTAGCGCTCTGAAAAGCGGCTGGCGGGTATTGGCTAGCGACAACACCAAAGGCTACTTCCATGGAGTGAGCGGTACGGTCTGGCATCTTTAGAGCCACGTACATCCTCGTCTTACGTTCGATAAAAGTGGCAGCACAAGCTCGGCTCTTTCCTCGACTTGAAACAATGGTATCCAGCTCCCAATGCGAAGACAGTACAGAGGTACTGCCTAATTATAAAGTTGGACGTTATATAGAAACTTTACAAATAACACGGCAATTTTTTAAGAAAGGGTATATTAATTTTGATGCGGCTACAAACCAAACGATGAATGACGACGCCTTGAAGTCAGGAGATGTATTTTCTGTCACATCCTCACTAAAGCCTGGTAAATATGCAGAGCTCGCCAATCAAACGGGACTACAAGGTAAGCTAGCGCAGTTAGAATTGAATACAAAAACAATCGCAACATCAGAGACAGCAGGCTCGATGCTTGGTATTTCTTCAACCTCTCAAGACCAGGAGCGGGCGATGATGTTCATCAATCTACTGCATACAGATGTTTATTTGAACAACCTCCTGAACTATGGAATTGAGGGCGAGCATTTTGTGAAGCTTAGTGAGAATATAATTAAGCCAACCGAAAAAACGGAGAAATATAACCCAAGCTCCAATTGGATGTTTGGCAATCAATTTTTGAACTATATATGGGAGTCAGAGGATCCGAACAAATGGAATAGCTTCCGCGAGTTTGATCAAAATGCTAAAACTTCGCCGGCACTCGGCTTCGTGTTTGATGGTGAAGCTGTAAGAGCTGAGGTAGTGGCGGTAGTTAATGTTGATTGTCAATATCAAACAGCACTGGAGTCTGGATCCGTGGATGTCGACAAGGTGCTCCCAGAGTATATAAGCAAGCTGGAAGCAGCAGGAATTGATAAAATCATAGGAGAAAAGCAGGCGCAGTTCGATAAGTATCTAGCAAGCAAGCGGTAAACGGCTGATGCAGTCCCTTGGCGGCATCAGCTCGTTTCGCGGTGAAATATAGGCGTGGTATAAGGGTGAAACTTATTCTGTCCTATATTTTAAATAAGCACCATATGTCATAAATGAAAGCCTGCCCAGTCGTTTCCGTCGGGCAGGCTCTTCATATTACCTCTAGACTGGCTGCAGACTCGACCTAAGTCTAGTGAGAAAACCGCCGAAGGTCTGTTTTATAAAGAGGGGAAATGATCTAAACTAAGTACATAAGCAAGAAGCAACACTTTCTAACACGAAACGGAAATCAAAATAATCGTAAATGAAAGGAGTGAATATGAAACATGAATGGAAAAAATGCATTAGGCGTACTGCTCATAGTTGTCGGAAGCATTGCTGTACTTAACTTTATTGGAATTAACTTTGGCGCCATCATCAATTTCTTGCTTCCGTTCATCTTAATTGGATTTGGTGTCCTAGGCTGGATGAACAACAAGAAATGGATCGGCGGAATACTGATCGCAATCGGAGCAATAATGCTGTTAGGCAATCTAGGCGGTATAATCATGCTGGCTCTAGCAATCGGTTTGATCGTAGCTGGAGTAAGCTTGTTCAAGAAAAACAAACATAAAGTGTATTAATTACAAGCGAATGAATAGAGATAAGAAGTAGTAGGAAGATAGATTGGCTTAGCAGGACTTGGAGGAGGACAATCAATGAGCATAATAAAGCGTGTTCGCGACATTACGGTCGCTACACTAAATGAGAGATTAGAGAAGGCTGAAGATCCAGTTCGATTGATTGACCAGTTCCTATGGTCGACAAGAGAAGATATCATACAAGCAGAGAAGCTATATCAGCAGTATGCTGGCCATAGCAATCACTTGAAAGCACAATGGCTGCAGGCCGAACAGCAAAAGGAACGTCGTGAACAACAAGCGCTGACTGCTTTAAAAGCTGGTGAAGAACAACTCGCACGTATTGCTTTGCACGAGAAAGCGAGCTGTGAAGAACGATCGGTTCAATATCGGGAGCTATACGAGCAAAGTCGACAAAATACGATTGATTTGGAAGAGCAGCTTCGTGAGATGCGAAGTGAATATCAAACCGTATACGATAAAAGAGAATATTATGCGGCACGTATGGAGTCGCTTCGCCTTCAACAACGCATGAATAGCCGTTATAACTCAGGCTTCGGCGACCAAGGACTGCAGGCAGGCTCGGTGTTCAGACGCTTGGAGGATCGCATCAGCGGTATGGAACACGAGGCCAAAAGCTTGCGTGAGGTTCGTAGAATGGGTCAGGAATTTATAACGGAGGCAGGCAACACGGTACACTCCGTTATTGAAAGAGAACTAGAGCAGTTGAAACGGAAGCTAGAGAAGGAAGGATGGTCGTCTTGAAAAAACTGTATCGATCTACACGCGACAAGAAGCTATTCGGCCTTTGTGGCGGTTTAGCAGAAATGTTAAACGTTGATGCTACACTGCTGCGGATTCTACTTATCATCGTAACGGTTTTTACAAGTGGCGCTGTTATTCTGATCTATCTTATTGCAGGCTTGGTTGTTCCAAAAGAACCGCCAGTCCACTCGGGCTTTGGGTCATATGACAATAATTATGGCGGTGGGTATAACCCGGGCTATAACACGAATGGTTCAAGCTTCGGATCAAAATCGCAATTCGGCGGTCCTTACAAAAACCCGCCGCAAGATCCAAGTACTTGGGGTAACTCTGGAGCGGGCGTTGGAACGTCGACTTCAACGCAATTTGATAGTATGATGGATGATTTGGAGAAAAAAGCACTTCGCAGAGAAATTGAAGAATTGAAAGCTAAACTTGCTAAATACGAGAAGGGGGATTTTTAATATGGGAATTTTCAAACGGATGAAAGATATGACAAAGGCATCAGTAAATGAGGCACTCGATAAGATTGAAGACCCGATTGTAATGCTGAATCAATATTTGCGTGATATGGAATCGGAGATTCATCAAGCAGAAGTAACGGTAGCGAAACAAATGGCGAATGAGCGTCGGATGAAGCAGCGTGTTGAAGAAGCGGTACGCAGCGTGTCAGATCGTGAATCCAAAGCGGAAGCGGCATTAAGAGCTGGTCAAGAGGATCTTGCTCGCAAGCTGTTGGAAGAAAAGCTTTATTTTGACCAAAAGGTAACGGAATATATCGATTTGCACGCACAATCGAAGACGCAAGCTGAGGAATTAATGCAACAATTGCACACAATGAAGGATGAGTTCTACCAAATGCGCAATAAGCGTAATGAGCTTGCTTCCCGTGCACAGGTTGCCAAAGCGCAAAAGCAAATGGCACAGTTGACAAGCAATCATTCCATCGATAGCGGATCTGCATCACGCGGCTTCTCGCGCATGGAAGAGAAGATTATGCAAATGGAAGCGGAAGCTGATGTGCTTCGTACTCCAAATTCTTATAATGGAACAACTAGCAGCTTTAACGCAGCTGATGCTGAGAAGCAGCATAAAGTTGATGAGCAATTGCAAGCTCTTAAGAACAAGCTGGGCACGCAAAATGCACCGACTTCATTAAGCAAATCTGTTTCAGAAGAATAGCAGCATATTTAATGGATGAAGCGGACCGTTTAATAGCGGTCTGCTCTTTCATATGATTGGACCTGAAGCTGGCATTCATGATTTGATATTGATAAAATTAGTACATAGAAGGAAGTGAGCCGTATGGAACAAGGAAAGCCAAGCGACCAACCTAATCATGCGGCACGCAGGCGGAATATTACGGAAACGATTTTGTGGCTGCTTATTATAGTTAGTTTGGTTGTTATTGTGCTTCAAGGCGTTGGCTACTTCGAACTGTTTACGCTTCAAGGCAAATGGGCGGTTTTGGGGCTAACTATAATTGGAGGCGGCTTGGCGTTAGCTACACTGGGCAGCTACCTACAAAACTCTAAGCTTAAGGAGTCATTGAAACGGTTAAGCGAGCAGCAAATGAAGCGGCGTTTTTCCGTAACCATTGATTCTGTAGACGCCGCTGATAGCGAGTTGTCTGAAGAGGAGAAAAGTGACCCTAGCTGGACGGCTAAGGTGAAGTTCTCCGCTGTTATTGAAGAGAGGCAACGTCTGGCGCGGGAGCTTCATGATGCCGTCAGCCAGCAGCTGTTCGCTATTTCAATGACAGCAACGGCTGTTAGTCGTACAATAGATCGTGATTGGGAGCGGGCTAAGCGTCAAGTACAGCTAATTGAAGAAATGGCATCCGTCGCTCAATCGGAAATGCGGGCTTTGCTGCTGCATTTGCGTCCTGTACATTTGGATGGCAAAAATTTAGGCCAAGCTCTGATCGTACTGGTAGAAGAGCTGAAGCAGAAGGTGCCAATGACGATCACGTTGGAGGTAGATGATTCAATCATACTGCAGCCAAGGGCTGAGGATCATCTATTTCGCATTGCACAGGAAGCTTTATCCAATACTTTGCGGCATTCGAAGGCAGATAGTATGGAGATTAAGCTGTTGCGTATTGGAAATCAAGTGCATATGAGCTTGTATGATAGCGGTATTGGCTTTGATCTAGAAGCGAAGAAGCAAACATCTTATGGCTTACTGACGATGGAAGAACGGGTAAATGAGCTGGGTGGTTCATTAGAAATGATTGCTAAGGTTGGAAAAGGAACCTTGATTAAAATCTGGGTACCAATGGATGGATTAAGTGACTCAATATGATCATAGTAATGAAATACGGATGAATTGAAGGATAAAGGACGGTGTGTGACATGGAGGTGAGTGAGAAATTGGGCCAATCTATTAAAGTACTACTCGTAGATGACCATGAGATGGTACGAATCGGACTAGCTGCTGTACTGGATACAGAGGATGGAATTGAAGTAGTCGGTGAAGCCAGCAATGGTATGGATGGAATTCGACTGGCACAAGCGTACAAACCGGATGTTGTCCTTATGGATTTAGTTATGGACGGAATGGACGGCGTGGAAACGACAGCTAAGCTGCTCGAGTTATATCCAGAGTGCAAGGTTATCGTATTGACGAGCTATTTGGATGATAGCAAGCTGTATCCAGTTATTGAAGCTGGCGCATTCAGCTATTTATTGAAAACGTCACGCGCCACGGAAATTGCAGATGCTATACGAGCAGCAGCACGTGGACAGTCTGTGCTGGAATCACAGGTGGCGGCTAAAATGATGAACCGCTTCCGCCAGCCGAAGCAGCTCGAGAAGGCACCTTTGCATGAAGAATTAACAGACCGTGAGATGGATGTATTGAAGCGGGTGGCTCAAGGGATGTCCAATCAGGAAATTGCTGATGAGCTGTATATTGGTATTAAGACTGTGAAATTTCATATTACGAACATATTTAATAAGCTAGATGTGGATGACCGTACGCAAGCAGCCATTTATGCGCATAAGCAAGGAATAGCGGAATAATTTGGAGTTATTAATTTTGTCTAATATACCGATCTTTTGCCGGCAAACCGATGTGGTTTCGCCGGTATTTTGGTTATAAAACGCTTGATTATTTTCTAAGCGATGCTAATCTAATTATAGGTACTGATTAATAATATATCCGGTAAAAGGGAGCGGGCTATACGATTGTACAGAATTATAATAAGCTATATACGGAAGTGTAGGCGTTAGATGCGGCTGTACGAGATCAACAGCCCTTGGTTGGTCAGTATAAGTTAGAGATTTCTTTAAACCCGTAAGCAAACCGTCAACACCAAGCAGCAGCTGTCTAATCTGTCGCTCACTGGCTGCTAAAGGATGAACCGGATTTAATGAGTTAGGCGCTTTAGAGCTACTAGTCTTGTAATCGGTCGTCCATGCACCATCAGTATCATTGCGCTGCAGGCCAAGCACAGCCGCTGCGGGATGCTTCAAAGCAATTTCTATAGAGCGCCACAATTCGGGCTTTAAATGACCATAATGCTGATTATATTTGGACTCCAGAGTATTTAATAATTCCGCTAGCTTGTTAGTCAGGGTGGACAAGCTGTGCTCAGTAGGATTGCTTATAGAAGTATGTAGATTATAGTTAATCATTAAATGATCAATTTCGTTTTGAGTCTGATTAGCTAGTTTAAGCCACTCAGCAGCACTTTCCGCAGCCTGCTGATAGACGCGATTCCAATCATCTGCTCGGTTAGACGCCTTCTGGGTCTCGTGCTGTCGATAAGGATACGAAGCATACTTACTGACAGTTTGTACTGGTGAATAGGCAATAGGACGATCAACTCTTCGAATAGGTGGAATGTAACCAGACATAAGTACTGTGCCTCCTTGATTATTGTTGCGGCTTCTGCGATAGCATACTATAAGATTTTTGAAAAGTCTGGCGAAACCTGTCAGGCTGGAAAGAGAGCGGTGCCTCTCAACTGAGCATCACCGCTTATCTGTTTATATTAATAAGAACAATAATGCGATAAGGGCAAAATCAAGAAAAAATGCTCCCCCCCACGGATTATAAGGTTGATAGTTAGGGTCATAAGGATAGGCTTGTGTAATGGCTTGTTCTGACTTATGGTTCGCTTCTTTATTCAGTTTTTTATCTTTTTTCTTCTTCATGTCTTTTGGCTGAACCTTTGTCAAAGTCACTTCTGGTCCGTTATGCGTATGATCCCCATTAAGCCATAACCTGCCGCCATTGCAAGAACTGAGTATACCGACATGCCGAGATCCATCCCTCATCACAACACATACCGGATAGCCGCATAATTGTTGAACAACGTCTTCGTGTAACGGATAAATCTGTTCCATCAGCAGATGACACCTCCATTCAGTATTCTGCAACTAGTGTATTCACCTATTTATAAACGGGTATGGGTATTTACCCATTTATAGTAGAAACAAAGCATCCTCGCTGCTCTTCGAGGCTATTTTTTCAGTCGTAAAACTTTTCTGGAGGTTATACGCATGTACATTCCAAAAGGTATGGTACCTGTCAAAAGTCATTTGTCGAGGCAGCAGCGTTTAAGACGGAGTAGAAATGGCATAATAGTGGCATTGCTAGTGCTTGTATTAGGTGCAGGATGGGCAATGTGGAAGGCGGATAAGGAGCCTAGCAGGGCAGTCTCAGCAGAGCAAAATCTAACCCATGACTTACAAGCGCTTTGGAGTTGGAGCGACCTTCTGCTGGTTAAGGGAGCTGAGAATGCAGTTTGGTCTATTCGCTGGAATGCAGCGGTGGAAGCGGGATCTATGAATGAGCTTGCGACAAGTTTTTTTACAGATAATAATGGTGATGCGATAGAGAAGCTAGTGCTCAATGAAGGGAAGACAATAACAGGAACATCCGTTTACGGTGGGAAGATTTCAGTCAGCTTGGTGGAAGTTGATGCAACGAATAATCGTGAACAAATCATGATCCTTTATGAAGCGGGAAGTGAGCAGAGACCGAATCAGAATACATTGTTACCAGCAGTATCGGCCATCGGTCATGAAATTTTAAAGTTTGCTCCAACATTTACTAGTAGCATAAAGGTACAAGGTTTTACGTTGAACAAGTATGCTATAGAGGAAATGATCAGGCTAGCACAAGCATCGGCTGTGGATCGGTTTAAGGATGGCGGAACAATAAGCCAGATGCTATACACACATCAATTGCGATCCAATATAGTTGCTGGCAGCGGAAGGCTTGCAAATATTCAAATTGCATTACACAAGCAGGCTCAATCGGAAAATGTAGCTTTAACGATCGGGATTCCAATTATCAACGGGGAATACAGCTCAAGTGAGAACAATCAACCTTAATTGGCAGGCTTTGATCAGAAGAAATTAAGTTCCTTATTAGTATTTTTTATGGCTGGTTGAATAGCGATTTAAGGATGAATATGTTAAACTACATAACATGTAAAGTTGTATAAAAATTCATAGGAAAGAATGAGGCAAATGACCACAACTACTATTCTTGATTCCGTTTCCGCACAGGGTGCAGTCTACTACCTGTTCGGAGCTACCGGCGATCTGGCACGGCGTAAGCTGTTTCCAGCGTTGTTCAGTTTATATAAAGAAGGCAAGTTATCGGAAAACTTCGCAGTAGTCGGTCTTGCTCGCCGTCCTCGGACGAATGAACAATTCCGTTCTGATCTATACGATTCAATCGTAGAGTTCTGTCGCTACAAAGCAGACGATGCCGAGCTGTGGAACCGTTTTGCTGAGCATTTTGAATATATGTCACTTGATATTAATAACGTTGACGGCTTCCGTGAGCTTAGCAAATTATCGGAGAAGCTTGATGTTAAATTTCAAATTCCCGGAAACAGATTATTTTATTTGGCACTAGCGCCGTCACTATTTGGTCCTGTGTCGTTCAACCTCCGTGATGGTGGCCTGTTGGAATCTTCCGGTTGGCATCGTGTAGTAATCGAGAAGCCTTTTGGCTATGATCTACCATCAGCTCAAAAGCTGAACGAGCAAATTAATCAGGTTTTCAAAGAGGCTGAAATTTATCGTATCGACCATTACCTAGGTAAGGAAATGGTACAAAATATTCAGGTTATCCGATTTGCAAATGCATTTTTTGAGCCATTGTGGAATAATAACCATATTGCAAATGTTCAAATTACATTATCTGAAACAGTAGGCGTTGAAGATCGCGGCGGTTATTATGAAAAATCAGGTGCATTGCGTGATATGGGTCAAAATCATATGCTGCAAATGCTTACGATGATTGCTATGGAGCCGCCTAGCCGCTTGCACGATGAAGATATTCGTGATGAGAAGGTTAAGGTGCTTCGCTCTTTACGTAGCTATACTTCAAGTGATGATGTCCGTGCGAAAGTTGTACGCGCCCAATATAGCGAAGGCAGCTATAAAAACAAGCAATTGCCTGGTTATCGTCAAGAGGATTCTGTGAGTGAGGATTCGACCACAGAAACTTATTTTGCAGCAAAAGTATTCGTTGATAACTTCCGCTGGGCAGGTGTACCATTCTATATTCGAACAGGCAAGCGTCTGCCGGTAAAAACGACTGAGGTCGTAATCGAATTCAAATCGATGCCACAAAATGTGCTGTTTGCACAGCGTCATGATTTGGCTCCAAACCTGCTCGTCATTCGCGTAAATCCGCTTGAGGGCATATATATTAAAGTGAATGCAAAAAAACCAGGCGCGGATAATTCCGTACAACCGGTTGCAATGGAGTTTTGTCAGAGCTGCCAAATTGGTCTAAATACTCCTGAAGCATATGAGCGCCTCATTCATGATGCTGTTCGCGGTGATTCCACTTACTTCACTCGTTGGGACGAGGTTTCACAAGCGTGGTCGTTCGTGGACCGGATTGCACAAGCATGGCGCGAAGATAAAAGTGATTTGAAGTCATACCCAGCTGGATCATGGGGTCCACAAGCAGCCAATGAGCTTATTGCGGAGGATGGTTTCCACTGGTGGCCAGTTAATGGGCAAGATGAAGACAATGTTATTTGGGTATCAAGCGGCGGCAAATAAGCTGTTGTGAGTCACCCAGCACGATGAAGGGAAGTCAAGCATGAGCCAAACGTTAAAAGAAGAAATTATACAGGAAGTAGATAAACGTCGTACATTTGCGATTATCTCTCACCCAGATGCAGGGAAGACAACCCTTACTGAGAAGCTCCTCCTATTCGGAGGAGCCATTCGGCTTGCAGGTTCTGTCAAGGCACGTAAAGCAAGCCGTCACGCAACATCCGACTGGATGGAAATTGAGAAACAACGTGGGATCTCGGTAACATCAAGCGTAATGCAGTTCGATTATTTGGGACATCGCATTAATATTCTTGATACACCTGGTCACCAAGATTTTAGTGAAGACACGTATCGGACACTTACTGCAGCTGACAGCGCGGTCATGCTTATTGACGTTGCCAAAGGTGTAGAAGCACAGACGATAAAGCTATTCCAAGTATGTCGCAAACGCGGCATTCCGATCTTTACGTTTATTAACAAGCTAGACCGTGAGGGGCAAAGTCCCTTTGAATTGATGGAAGAGCTAGAGCGGGTACTTGGAATCCGCGCTGTGCCAATGAACTGGCCAATCGGCATGGGACGCGAGCTGTGCGGTGTATATGACCGAATGAAAACTCAGGTGGAGTTGTTCCAAGGAAATGACCATTCGAAGATCGAGGTTCGTGCTGTTAGCGATTATAATGATCCCATTATTCGTGAGATGGCTGGCGATTATTTGACTGATCAGCTTATTGGAGATTTAGAGCTTCTTGATGTAGCAGGCGATCAGTTTGATTACGAAAAGGTTCAAGCTGGAGAACTGACACCGGTATTCTTCGGAAGCGCGGTAAACAACTTCGGCGTACAAACGTTTTTGGAGAACTTTTTGCAGCTTGCACCTAAGCCGACCTCGCGCAACAGCACGACAGGTACGGTTGATCCGACCAATGAGAAATTTACTGGCTATGTATTTAAAATTCAAGCGAATATGAATCCGGCTCACCGCGATAGAATTGCTTTCCTTCGGATTTGCTCCGGCAAATTTGAACGTGGCATGAGCGTCCGCCATGTGCGTAACGGTAAAGACATAAAGCTAGCGCAGCCTCAGCAGTTTTTGGCTCAGGACCGGGACATTGTAGATACCGCTTATCCGGGTGATATTATCGGTTTGTTCGATCCAGGTATTTTCCGCATTGGTGACTCCTTGTCACAAGGCGGAGAAGTTGTATTCGATGAGCTGCCGACCTTTTCTCCGGAAATTTTCGCTAAAGTAACAGTAAAAAATGCTTTGAAGCATAAGCAGTATCAGAAGGGTGTCGATCAATTGACCGAGGAAGGTACCATTCAGGTATTCCATTCGACCGGTAATTTCGACGAAACCATTCTTGGCGTTGTCGGGCATTTGCAGTTTGAGGTGTTCGAGCATCGGATGAGAGCGGAGTATGGGGTTGAAATTCAATTACATCGTTTGACTTTCCAGTTTGCACGTTGGATCGTAGACGCTAACATTGACCCAAGCAAGTTCCGTATTAATACGACTCTTGTGAAGGACAAGAAGGGCAACTATGTCGTTTTGTTTGAGAACGAGTACGCGATGCGTACGGCAATCGACAAAAACCCGACTTCTAAGTTTTTGGAAACCGCGCCTTAATAGGTAAGGTAACAGTTAATTAAAAAGCATCTCCGCACGGCGCAGTATTGCGCTGGGCTGGGATGCATTTTTTTGCCCTATCGCATGTAATTTACTTGCGGAGCTACTGAAACAAAACTAATCTGCATGACGTATATGATGATGAATATGGGAAGTGTAGTGCAATTACATACGATGCAAAAGTACTGAAGCCTCTAAGATAATTTAATGGGTGTTCGAATATGAATAATTGTGGGGGTAGGGTGCAAGGATGACGTCACTGAAACCAATAAAGAGAAGTCCGTTAAGGATCTATTTTGGGAAGAAGTACTATCGATTGAAGCGTTATGCTAGCTGGTACTTTGGCGGTAGAGAATTTGCATCTTTACGCAAGGAAAAGTCCTTATTGCCCTACATCGTATTTGAGCATAGAACCCCGTTGCTTCGCAGGCTAAAGGATGTTGATATGTGGATTCAGCATAATAAGGTAAATAACCTCACAATTGCCTCAAGCAGGGTAAGCGGAGTGATGATAAAGCCAGGTGAAACCTTTTCATATTGGCGCTTGATTGGGAACCCTACCAAAAGAAAAGGTTATGTGGAGGGTATGATTTTGCACTATGGTAAAGTACTTACGGGGGTTGGGGGCGGGTTATGTCAATTGTCCAATTTGATTTATTGGTTAACGCTGCATTCTCCTTTAACGATTACGGAGAGATACCGTCATAGCTATGACGTTTTTCCAGATTCCAAAAGAAACCAACCATTCGGGAGCGGCGCAACCTGTGCGTATAACTATCTTGATTTGCAGATTAAAAATGAGACCGAACATACCTATCAATTAAATATTTATTTAACGGATTCCGATTTAGTTGGGGAATTGAGAACGGTTGTCCCGCATACTAGAACCTTTGAAGTTTATGAAAAGGAACATTGGATCACTCGTGAGTATTGGGGCGGTCATGTCAGACATAATAAAATTTATAGGAAAGCTTACAACTTGGAGAAAGCGCTTATTGATGATGAATTTATTACAGAAAACCATGCCATTATGATGTATGAACCGATGCTGGAGCAAACGGCTTCCTCAACTACAACTAACGTGAAATAATAAGGCAAGCGGCAATAAAAAAAGGTTGTCATAGAGAGTGGGATTTGGGTTTCTTCCTGAATCTAGATATGGAGAGGAAAGTGTAAATGAAGACAATTATGTTTACTGGAGGGGGCTCAGCCGGGCATGTCACGGTTAATCTGGCGCTAATCCCTCGTTTCCTCGAAGAAGGTTGGGCGGTGGACTATATTGGCTCAGAAACAGGCATAGAGAAGGATTTGATTACTGCGCTCCCATCCGTTAATTATTTTGCAATTTCAACTGGGAAGCTTAGAAGATATATGGATTGGCAAAATGTTAAGGATCCTTTCAAAACGATTAAAGGTGTTTTCCAAGCATATCGATTAATTAATAAGCGCAAGCCCAAAGTCGTATTTTCAAAAGGGGGCTTCGTATCCGTACCTGTAGTACTGGGCGCGTGGCTTAACAGGGTACCGGTTTTAATACATGAATCAGACATTACGCCTGGTTTAGCCAATCGTATCGCTATACCATTCGCAACAGGCGTATGTACAACATTTCCGGAGACTGCGAAAATGCTTCAGCCAGATAAATGCCGTCATGTCGGGGCAGTTATTCGTGAGGAAGTGAAGCAGGGCAATGCAAAACGAGGCAGAGATTTTTGTGGTTTTGACTTCATTAAGCCAGTCATCCTGATTATGGGCGGGAGTTTAGGAGCGAAAAAAATTAATCAGACGCTCAGGCAGGCATTGCCATATTTAACTGAGCGTTTTCAAATTGTGCATCTATGCGGAAAAAACAACGTAGACACTTCAATCGAATCACCAAATTACAGACAATATGAATATATTAACGAGCAATTGCCGGATATTTTTGCTATGACCGATATTGTGATTTCGCGAGCGGGCTCTAATTCGATCTTTGAATTTTTATCACTCAAAAAACCGATGCTGCTCATTCCACTCACCAAGGAGCAGAGCAGGGGTGACCAAATCTTAAATGCACAGTCATTTGAAAAGTCGGGTTATTGCGATATTTTGTACGAAGAGCGGCTGACTAAGGAATCGCTCAGCAATAGCGTAACACGCCTATATGAAGAGCGTTATACGTATAAACAAAGGATGGGCAATAGTAAGCAGATGGATGCTTTAACGTTAGTGCATGATTGGATCAACGAGGTTGCGAAGAAGTAAGAATGAAGTAAAAGAGCGTTTTAATTTTGTTGACGATAAACCGTTTTCATGCAATAATGTACGCGTGTACATAAAAGAGAAATTGCAGATGTGAATAATAGTATTACAGGAGGCAATCCACCATTAGCAGGAAAGAAGTTGCGAAATTAGCTGGCGTCTCAGAGGCAACCGTATCTAGAGTTCTTAACAATGTTGGTCCTCTGAAAGAGGAGACACGCGAACGTGTACTGCAGGCAGCTGCCGAGCTCGGTTACGTTCCTAATGCGCTTGCGCAGCAATTTGCTCGTCGCAAGAGCGGGAACATTGGCGTAATTCTTCCTTTTGTGCCAAAGGTTCATTTGTTCTCAACGTATTACTTCTCTGAAATATTGAGCGGAATCGGAGAGACGGCGAAGCGTTGCGGCTATGACTTGCTTCTCATCTTCAGAGAACCAGATGGTGTAAGAGATTATGCCAAGCTGTTTCGAATGCAAAAAATTGATGCGTGTATCGTGCTTGGATCACAAAATGTTCCAGAAGAGCGAGCGGCTCTCGCAGAGCTTAAAGCCGAAGGCTATCCCTTCTGTCTCGTAAACCAACGATACGACGAAGATCAGTATACGTCGGTGGATGCAGACCATGTAGCAGGGAGCAAGGAAGCAGTTCGACATTTAGTCAAGCAAGGCGGACGAAATATTGCTTTCGTAAATGGGCCTTCGATCTATTCAAACAGTACAGATAGGCTGCTTGGTTACCAAGCTGCACTTCAAGAAGCGGGAATAGCATTTGAGGAGCAGTTAGTCTTTGTAGGTAATTATAGTCGCAAAAGCGGTTATGAGCTGGCAGGGAGCCTTGCAGTAAAAATTCGAGACGGCAGTATAGACTCTGTATTTGCAGCGAATGATCGAATGGCGATCGGGCTGATGCAGGGCTTGCGAGAAAGTGGACTTGAGGCGGGGCAGCATTATGCGCTTGTTGGTTACGATGACTCAGACGGTTCGCGTATTATTAGCCCGAGACTGTCTACGGTAGCGGTCCCTTTTTATGAAATGGGAAAGCTCGCTGCTGCTAGACTGCTCGATCATGAAAGTAAGGAAGCGGTTCATGCGTTTATGCAGGACGTGCTGCCAGTTAGTTTCATTGCAAGGGAAACATCTTAATCCATGGGAGGCGGTATGAAGATGGAAAAAGTAAGAATTGGCATGGTTGGTTACAAGTTTATGGGCAAGGCACATAGTAATGCCTATCGAGCTCTTCCTATGTTCTTCCCGAAATCGGTAAAGCCGGAAATGAAGGCAATATGCGGACGAGATCCTGAGGGACTCGAACAAGCACGCGTACAGTTTGGCTGGGAAAGCGCAGAAACGGATTGGAATGAGCTAGTAAAACGTGATGATATCGATTTAATTGATATAAACGCCCCAAGTGACGCGCATAAAGCGATTGCACTTGCCGCTGCAGCAGCAGGAAAACATATTTTTTGTGAGAAGCCGCTTGCACTTACATTGGAAGATTCACGTGAAATGCTAGAAGCGGCTGAGAAGGCTGGCGTGAAGCATATGGTTGGCTTTAACTACCGGTTTGCACCTGCGGTGCAGTTGGCTAAGAAGCTGGTTGCGGATGGACGCATCGGTGAAATCTATCATTTCCGTGCTGTATTTCTGCAAGACTGGATCATCGATCCGAGCTTTCCGCTCGTTTGGCGGCTGCAGAAGGAAATTGCGGGATCTGGTTCGCACGGTGACTTAGGAGCTCATTTGATCGACATGGCGCGTTTCCTTGTTGGCGAATTTAACGAAGTCATTGGAATGAACGAGACATTTATTAAAGAACGTCCAATCGCAACGACGATGACTGGGCTGAGCGCTAAAGGAAGCGCAGACGCGCCGCGCGGCGAGGTAAATGTTGATGATGCGACATTGTTCATGACGCGCTTCGCAAATGGTGCGCTGGGAAGCTTTGAGGCGACGCGCTTTGCAGCGGGTCACCGCTGTACGAATGGCTTTGAAATTAATGGAAGCAAAGGCAGCATTAAGTTTGATTTCGAGCGAATGAATGAGCTTCAAGTTTATTTTACAGATGATGCTGAAGACGTACAGGGTTTCCGTCGTGTGCTTGCAACGGATCCAGCGCATGCTTACATGGATGCTTGGTGGCCGGCCGGACATACGATTGGCTACGAGCATACATTCACGCATGAGGTTCACGAGCTGATGAAGGCATTTGAAGAGGATCGTCAGCCAGTACCAAACTTCGTGGATGGCGTGAAATGCCAAGAGGTGCTGGAAGCGGTAGAACGATCGATCGCCGAGCGTCGCTGGGTAGCGATTAGTGAAATGTCTTAGTTGAAACGATCTTAGAAGAATCGAGAGGCAGGGAAAGGCAATGAAAAAAGCATTAATCGTATGGGGCGGCTGGGATGGACATCAACCGAAGGAAGTAGGCGAAATTTTCCGCGGGGTATTGGAAGGTGAAGGCTTCGAAGTGGAGGTATCCAATACGCTTGAGGCATTCGCAGATGCGGAGAAGCTGAAGGGTCTTGATCTTATTGTTCCGATATGGACGATGGATCGCATTGACCAAAAGCTGGTTGATAATGTATCAGCGGCTGTTCAGAGCGGCGTTGGCTTGGCAGGCTGCCATGGAGGGATGTGTGACGCTTTCCGTGATAATGTGGACTGGCAGTTTATGACGGGCGGCCAATGGGTCGCTCACCCGGGTAATAATGGTCTCGAATATGTCGTCAATATTAGTAATTCATCGAGCAGCTTGACAGAAGGAATTGAAGATTTTACTGTTCGCTCTGAGCAATATTATTTGCATGTAGATCCAGCAGTAGAGGTGCTGGCAACGACACGTTTTCCGCTAACACCTGGTCCTCATTCGCTGAACAAGGCGGTTGACATGCCGGTAGTTTGGACGAAGCGTTGGGGAGTTGGCCGCGTCTATTACAACTCGCTTGGTCACCACGCGGATATTATTGAGATTGATGATGTGAAGGAACTTATGCGCCGCGGGTTCCTTTGGTGCGCTGAGGGTAAAGCGCTAGCTGAAGAGGCTGGCAAAAGTGCAGCAGTATATAGCGGGATGGCAGACAATCAACTGTAAGTGTGTAAGTGATATTTCGATTTATAGATAGGATTCTCTAAAAACTTAGATATGAGACGAGGGACTCAGGATTATGGAAAAAATCAAAGCAGGCATTATTGGGACTGGTAACATTAGCGGTATTTATTTTGAGAATGGCAATCGCTTTGATGCGCTTCAGGTTGTTGCTTGCGCGGATTTGGACGTTGATCGAGCGATAGCTAAGGGCGCTGAATATGGGATTCGTGGATGTTCCGTAGATGAACTACTAGCTGATCCTGAGGTTCAAATGATTATTAACCTGACGATCCCTCAAGCACATGCTTCTGTTTGTTTGCGGGCGCTTGAAGCGGGTAAGCATGTTTATGTGGAGAAGCCTTTCGCAGTAACGAGAGAGGAAGCTCAGGAAGTGCTAGCGCTTGCTGAGAAGAAAGGGTTGTACGTTGGAAGTGCGCCGGATACATTCCTTGGCGGCGGCATACAAACATGCATCAAACTTATCGAGGATGGCTGGATCGGTACACCGATTGGCGCAACTGCATTTATGACATGCGGCGGCCATGAAACTTGGCATCCGTCTCCAGAGTTTTACTATCAGAAGGGCGGCGGCCCAATGTTCGACATGGGTCCCTATTATTTGACCGCACTGGTAGCTATGCTCGGCCCGATTACTCGAGTAACAGGTTCGGCTCGCATTACTTATCCAGAGAGAACCATTACAAGCCAGCCGAAATACGGTCAACAGGTTAAGGTTGAAGTTCCTACTCATATTGCAGGGGTTATGGATTTTGCATCGGGACCAATCGGAACGTTGCTGACTAGCTTCGATGTGAAGGGCAACTCCACGCTGCCTCGTATTGAAGTTTACGGCAGCGCAGGCACGCTCTTAGTACCAGACCCGAATGGGTTCGGCGGCACTATCAAAATTTGGCGCAGTGGAACTAATGAATGGTCAGACATTCCACTCGCTTTCGGCTACTCGGAGAACGCTCGCGGCGTAGGAGCAGCCGATATGGCTAAAGCGATTCAAACCGGACGTAAGCATCGTGCAAATGGAGAGCTTGCTTATCATGTGCTTGAAGCGATGCACGGCTTCCATGACGCATCAGAGCAAGGCGTACATTATGTAATGAAGAGCAGTTGCGAGAAACCTAAACCGCTGCCGCTAGGCTTGAGCCCTTATTGTTTAGATTAGGCATTTTTATATTTTACTGAAAAAAAGCTGTCCAGCGGTCAATGAAATGACCAGCTAGGACAGCTTTTTGCACGATTACAATTATTTCAACCAAGCATCCACTTTATCTTGATTTTGCTCTACCCATTCCTTGGCAGCTGCCTCAGGGGTTTTGCCGTCTTGAATTTGGATCATTACAGCAGCCATATCGTCTGGCATCCAGTTGAATTGATCAAGGAAAGCATAAGCTTCCGGTTGATCTTCCTTCAAACCTTTGCGTGCGACCGTATGGATTTGTTCCGCACTTCCATATACGTTTTTAGGGTCATCTAAATATTTCAAATCCATCTTGGCGAACTTCCAATGCGGCGTCCAACCAGTGATGATAATAGGTTCTTGTTTATTATATTTTTTCTGAAGCTCTTGAGTCATAGCGGCAGATGAACTCTCCAGTAATGTCCATTTGTCGCGTAAGCCGTATTGATCAAATGCTTTCTCAGTGGACATCATTAGCCCTGCCCCTGGCTCTATGCCGATAACCGTATAGTCTACAGTAGCTCCAACCTTATCATTCAAATCCTCAATGCTATTGATATCCATGTACTGAGGCACGACGAGCCCAGATTTTGCACCGTCTAGATTAGTGCCAAGATCTTCGTACTTGCCGTTATATTTCGAAATGTAGGAGGCATGTGTCGTTGGGAGCCATGCGGCAACCATTGCATCAACGCTTCCATCAGATACACCGGCCCACATTGGACCAGCATCTACTTGAAGCATTTCAACCTTGTAGCCTAGCTTTTGCTCTAACACTTCTTTTACTACGTAGGTGCTTGCGATTTCAGAATCCCAAGCGACATACGCAAGAGTTACCTTCTTCTTGCTGTCCCCGCTTGTAGAACAACCTGCTAATAATGTCATTACCATAATAGCTGCAATAATTCCATTTATCTTGTTATATTTCAAAAGACCACTCCTTACATTTTGTATGAATAAATATCTATGTTATTTAAGCAGATTTAGTTTTACGAATAACCTGTTGGGTCAGACGGTCGAGAATAATAGCTAAAATAACGATGGCGAGGCCTGCTTCAAAGCCAACACCGGTGTTACCTTGAGTAACGGCGCGGTACACATATGCACCTACACCCTGAGYGCCAATCATTGAAGCAATGACGACCATAGAGAGTGATAACATGATGGTCTGATTAATGCCTGCCATAATAGTTGGCAATGCAATAGGGAGCTGAAGCTTAAATAGCTTTTGCGATGGTGTAGATCCGAAGGCATCTGCTGCTTCGATGAGCTCCGAGGGAACCTGGCGGATACCGAGGTTGGTCAGACGAATCGTTGGTGGAATCGCAAATATAATAGAAGAAATAACGCCAGGCACAACGCCGAGTGAGAAGAAGGTAACGGCAGGAAGCAAATATACGAATGCCGGCATCGTCTGCATGAAATCAAGGACAGGAGTGACGATTTTCTGGATACTATTTTTGCGCGCACATAAAATGCCAACTGGCACACCGATCAATACCGATATAAAGGCAGCTGTCAGTACGAGTGCTAGTGTCTGCATGGTTTGGCTCCATAACCCTAAATTATCAATAATAAGGAGGCCGACTAGCGTAAACAGTCCCATTTTCCACTTGCCAATATACCAAGCAATAGCGGAAAAAATAACGATGAGTACCAGCGCGGGAAGTGCGTTTAATGCAGTATCTAATCCATTAACGGTTTCACCGACAACGATACGAATAAGGTCAAAGAGAGGGCTTAAATGGTTTTCAAGCCAAGCCTCTGCCGATTCCACCCATTCGGCGAGCGGTATTTTAGGTAAATTCATCTTAATCACTAGCCTCCAATCCAGCATTTCCGGCTAATGCGGCCAGAACTGCTCCTTTAATGACAATCCCTTTAAGCTTCCCATTATCGCCAATGACAGCAACTGGATATTTGGAATTACTCATTATTTCAAAAAAGTCATTAAGCATGGCGTCAGGAGTGACTGTTGGCGCCTCGCGCTGCATCACTTCCTCAAGCTTTAGTCCTGTTTTAATGGCATGAATGGCATCTTCGGCTGTTACGACACCAAGCAAACGCATCCCTTTGTCAACAACATACAAGCTGGATATGCCGCGATCTCTCATGAATTGCAGGGCAACTCGAGGGCCTCTTTCGATGGTTATTGTTTCGGGCTTAACCATAATATGCGCTGCCGTAAATACTTTGGAGAAATCAACGTCTTCTACAAAACGCTCCACGTATTTGTTAGCCGGCTGCATAAGAATTTCTTCTGGAGATCCAATCTGAACGATACTGCCATCTTTCATTAAAGCAATTTGATCTCCGATTCGAAGTGCTTCGTTCAAATCATGAGTTATAAATACAATTGTTTTTTTCATTTTTGATTGAAGCTCAAGCAGTTCATCCTGCATGTCTTTTCTTATGAGAGGATCGAGAGCACTAAACGCTTCGTCCATAAGCAATACATCAGGGTCATTTGCAAGTCCTCTTGCAAGACCAACACGCTGCTGCATACCGCCGCTTAATTGATCAGGGTAGCTGTTTTCCCACCCTTTTAATCCAACGAGTTCAAGCGACTCCATCGCCATCTCTCTTCGAATTTTCTTGTCGATGCCCTGTACCTCAAGACCGTATTCAATGTTCTGAATGACTGTTCGATGAGGAAATAGAGCAAACTTTTGAAAAACCATGCCTACATTTTTTCTTCTAAACTGTCTCAATTGTTCGGATGACATACGYATCACATCTGTACCGTTAAACAATATTTGACCGGATGTAGGTTCAATTAACCGATTAAGTAAACGTACTAGTGTCGACTTGCCGCTGCCTGACAAGCCCATAATGACAAAAATTTGTCCGGCTTCTATGGAGAAATCAGCTTGATTCACACCTACCGTTAGTTTTGTTTCTGCGAGAATTTTTTCTTTAGACCATCCTTTATCCAGCAGCGGGATTGCCTTTTTCGGATCCGATCCGAATATTTTTGTCAGCCTCTTGGCTTCTATAATCGCCATGTTCTGCCCCCTTGTGGAATATTTCGACTCCTATAAGTTTAGTGGGTCATCTTTGCCCAGGTCAAAAGGCGTGAGCATCCGTAATGAGTGTACAGTTATAACTTTACGAACTTTACGTACTGTATACTCTTGATAACTCCCTATTTCACATCAACTACATTCTTTACAGATGTACAGGCATTTGATTACAATACTAAATGTAGGATGGATAGGGGTAACGCCATTCCTCAGGAGGGAAAGACATGAAAGAACTTGAGGCATTAACAGACGAACAACGCACGAAGCTTTTGAAGACACGCCGACGCGTAATTGAATCCATTGGTGAAAACATGGATTTATACGGGATTACGTTGTCCATCGGTCATTTGTACGGCAATATGTACTTTAATCAAGGACCGGTAACGTTGGATGAAATGAGCCAAACGATGGGTATGAGCAAGACCTCGATGAGCACAGGCATGCGGACCCTTCATGATTTGAAGATGATAAATAAAGTGTGGGGCAAAGGCTCCAGAAAAGACTTATATGAAGTAGAATCAGATTGGCACCAAAATTTCACCGATTATTTCTCTATTAAATGGAGAAAAGCAGTCGAGCATAATATGAGTGCCTTAAACCGTTCGAATAAGGAAATTCAAGCAATCAAGCTTCAATATGAAGGAGAATCAGAGTTTCAGGTTATTCTGGACAATGATGCATTGAAGATTGATGAGGCTTTAAAATATTATAAATGGCTGGATCGACTAATTGATTCACTTGAATCAGGCGATATTTATAAATTAATTCCGTTAGAGGAAGACTAAATACTTATATGGAGATTGGAAAAAAGGGGACGATCAGTTGATGACGATGACGGACCGCTTGCATGGAAATAAACAGCCTATGATTATTATAAATGGCAAGGTCGTCCTGAAGGACACTGTTGAGGAGTGCGCAATTGCTGTCGTAGATGGACGGATTGATGCGCTGCTCTTTGACTCGGTTGCAATCGAGGAGTGGAAGAACAGCCGCGAATCGGTAGCTGTTCTAGACGCAAAACAACGATATGTACTGCCAGGTCTGATTGATATCCACTGTGACGCGATTGAGAAGGAAGTACAACCGCGGCCTAATACATTATTTCCGATAGAGATGGCTCTATTGGAATTTGAACGGAAGCTGCCCGTTCACGGTATTACAACGATGTATCATTCCTTGTCACTGGGCGTTGGATTAAGCTTGCGTGGTGATCATTTACTTACGGGGATGGTCGACTATATTCATCACTATCGAAGCAAACGGTCTATGATTCGTAATCGTATCCATCTGCGGTACGAGGT
>NZ_JBFUHJ010000066.1:0-22284 GCF_056402455.1 Paenibacillus sp. P4_A7
ACCCAGACGTGTCCTGCGGTTACTGTCCTTTTCCTTTAGTTTTTGCTTGCTACCTTCGTGAAAAGGGAGAGAGCGTAAAGGGCAGCAACACCGACGACGATATATATGATTCGTGATCCAACTTCTTCCGTTCCCCCGAAAATTTCATTGACGACGTCGTACTTGAATAATCCCACTGATAGCCAGTTTAAGCCTCCGATGATAATAAGAATAAGACTGATAACGTTAAGTACTTTCATTTTGCAACAGCCTCCTTAAAGGGGTTCCCTGACTTTTTTGTGCAACTGTCAAATGGAGGTATGCTGATTCTTGGTTGTTTACTATAGGTGTATGAGTAGCGGTCGCAGGTTATGCCATACAAGCCGTATCTTTCGCGTGCACGGATTGCGCATTTTCTACATTTCTTTTAGACAAAAAAGCGTCCTATCGTGGATTAGAGGCAACTTAATTGTGCACAAATTGATGGACCGATTGGAGTTCTGACAGCAGGAATCCAGTGGCAATTGGGGAAGAGTTAGTGTCGAATAGCGCAACAGTATATAAGATTTGGATACATCACCATAAGAGGCGTACATCTTGAGTGATGTATTTTTTATACTCCGAACCAACACGAGGTCAACACTCACTTTCTAAAAGTACTCATATGAAGCCATAAGCTGAGCGCAAACTCAGAATCATGACGATATACCGTACAGCCCTGACTTCAGGAGAAAATGATATTCTAAGAAGTTTTGTGAATATATTCACAAAGTGTTCACCTTCTAGCACAAACTTTGTGATTATAATCACAATGTCCGTTCGTTTTACGTTTTATAATAAAGACATCAAATACAACAAGTTTATCAGCAGCCAGAAACTAAACGAGGACGGTGATCCCGATGAATATAATGCGATCTCAAATGTCGGCAAGGCTGCAGCTAATCTAACAACTATAAGTCAATGTTTTAACATCCAAAGTATTCAAAACTAAGAATAAAGATTGGGAGTGAGTATCATGTTGTTAAAATTTTGGAGAGAAAATAAAATCGCTGGTATACTAGTCACTATCATCCGTATTGTAGCTGGGTATGCATGGTTAACCGCTGGATGGCATAAGCTTACAGGAGCAAAGCCTTTCGACGCAACGGGCTTCCTCACTGCAGCTGTTAACAACCCGATTATGGATAAAGCTACAGGTGAGGCGGTTTACCCAACCTACACTGCTTTTCTAGAAAACTTTGCACTGCCGAACATTAAGATCATCAACTTCGCCATTCCTTGGGGAGAATTTCTTGTAGGACTTGGACTCATCCTGGGTACACTGACTGTCACTGCCGCTTTCTTCGGAGCCTTAATGAACTTCATGTTTATGTTCGCCGGTACTGTAAGCACGAACCCTTGGCTTCTGCTTCTTGGAATGATTGTCATCTTCGCCGGTGCTAATGCAGGCCGCTTCGGACTAGACCGTTTCGTCCTTCCGCTTATGCATAAAGGACTCGATCGTATCTTCCACCGCAAGCCGAAAAATCCGACAACGGATGCGGGATTGTTAGTTAAATAACCTTTCATTATGAATGCCCCATAGATCGAACCCCAATAGAGCCAGCCCACATAGGGCTGGCTTTATTGCTAGTTAGTCAAAGGCGCGATAGCGGCATTAAATCAGCTCGGCGTTATAGAGGGAAGGGACCGAGTGAATGTTCGTCAATGTGGTTTGATCACTCCTGGGGACGAGTTCCGGGCTCCAAGCCTGTAGAAGTCGCTGTCTTGATAAGCCGGACCGTTACGTCACTATGTAGCCGAATTTGGCAAGATAGTCGGATAGCGGCATCCTCGATTCCTTTGTTACGGAGGACTGTCGCTTCTGCCTCTTCCATCTCGCCCGCATTACCAGAGAGCACCTCTACGGCGCATGTCGTGCACCTGGCATTACCACCACATCGGTGAAGGATGTCGATCCCGTTATCCTCTAACGCAAGCACGAGCTTCGTACCTTCAACTGCCTGAATAGCGTCTCTTCCTTCTACTTGAACCGTCGGCATTGGCCATTCCTCCTCGGATTGTTCATCCTCATATTTTCTTAACCCGCTTATATTAAACCATTAGCTTCGTGAATAAGTCCAATTTTGTAGCCATTTTATCAAAAAGAAATCGATAGCTTGGAGTGATTGGAGCTCTGATAGCAGGAATCCGGTTGAGGTTTCGAGCTGTAGCGGCGTATGGCAATAGATACACCTTATGTGACTAGTTCGAGATAAGAAAAAAGTTAGTGATTTTATTCACAAAGTGTTCACCTTCTAGCGAGTACATTGTGATTAAAATCACAATGTCTGTTTGTTTTACGTCTTATAATGAAGACATCAAATACAACAAGTTTATTAGCAGCTAGGAACTAAACGAGGACGGTGATCCCGATGAATAGATTACGATCTATAATATCGATGAGTTTGCAGCCAATCTAACCACGATAAGTCAATTTTTTAATATCCAAAGTATTCAAAACTAAGAATGAAGAGTGGGAGTGAGTATCATGTTAAAATTTTGGAGAGAGAATAAAATCGCTGGTATACTAGTCATTATCGTCCGTTTCATAGCTGGGTATGCTTGGTTAACCGCTGGATGGCATAAGCTTACGGGAGCAAAACCTTTTGACGCAACGGGATTCCTCAATGCAGCTGTTAACAACCCGGTGATGGATAAAGCTACAGGTGAGGCGGTTTACCCAACCTACAATGCATTTCTAGAAAACTTTGCACTGCCGAACATTAAGATCTTCAACTTCATCATTCCGTGGGGAGAATTTCTTATAGGACTTGGACTCATCCTTGGTACACTGACTCTCACTGCCGCTTTCTTCGGTGTTTTAATGAACTTCATGTTTATGTTCGCCGGTACTGTAAGCACTAACCCTTGGCTTCTGCTTCTTGGAGTGATTGTCCTCTTCGCCGGTGCTAATGCAGGCCGCTTCGGACTAGACCGTTTCGTCCTTCCGCTTATGMAYAAAGGACTCGATCGTGTCTTCCACCGCAAGCCGAAAAATCCGACAACGGATGCGGGATTGTTTTTTAAATAACCCTTCAATATGAATGCCCCTTAGGTCGAACCCGAGTAAAGCCAGCCCACACAGGGCTGGCTTTATTGCTCGTTAGGCAAAAAACAACGTGGGAAATATCACCATCATCGCATTTACTGAGCTACGGTATATTTGTCGAAGGGGGGATGAAGGAGTTGGAATCTCCTATTTTACTAAAATCCGAGACTTTTCGTTTCCTTTTTCGTACAAAATTAGGAATTAAGTATTTTAACACGAATGGAGGAGCAGCAATTGCGTCTGATCTTAGAGAATATCGTCAAGGGATTTGTGGATAAACAGGTGCTTCAAGGAGTCGAATTCACCTTTGAAAAAGGGAAGATATATGGGCTGCTAGGTCGCAACGGAGCAGGGAAGACGACGTTGTTCGACTGCCTGAGCGGAGAGAAGGACATGGATGGTGGACAGGTGCTGCTGGAGGAGGATGGCCGCACTCGAAAGTTAAGGGAACAGGATGTTGGGTATGTGTATTCGCTGCCGATTCTGCCCGATTTTTTAACGGGCTATGAGTTTGTGAAGTTTTTTATGGATATTAATCGGGGTAAACTTCAGGAGGAGCAGACGATCGATTATTACTTTGACATGATGAGCATGACAACGGAGGATCGCCACAGGCTGATTAAAGGCTACTCGCACGGAATGAAAAATAAGCTTCAGATGCTGCTATTTCTCATAACGAAGCCACCGATCATTCTGCTCGATGAGCCGCTCACCTCCTTCGATGTCATTGTTGCTCTGGAGATGAAGAATATGTTAAGAGAGATGAAGAATGATCATATCTTAATTTTCTCCACGCATATTCTGCAATTGGCTTCCGATCTGTGTGATGAGCTGGTTGTATTGAACAAAGGGAAATTGTCTGCCGCGCCGTCAGAGCTGCTGCATAGCGCGGAATTCGAGCAATCCGTCATTAACCTGTTGAAGGATGAATCCCATGCTGAGAACGCTTAATACGCTGCTGGCTATTCGAACATCCATTAAGGCAAATCTGCTTATTTATTACATTCAGAAGCTGCCGCTAATTGGCAAGCTAATAAGGAACAGCTACTACGCCAATTTGGATTTTAAAAAAGCCGTTTCTGTTATTATGCTGCTGTTAACCCAGTTATGGGGAGTAATGCTTCGATTCATGTATCTCGGGCTACTTGTATACCTGCCTGTTGTCGGATTTGGAGAGGAATTGCCAGAGGCGGATCAGCTGCGGCAGTTTATACATATTTTCACCATAATCAGCTTTGTGGTGGCAGCAGTCAGCAGTGCTACTGTGCTTGAGCCGAAGCGGGAGAAATATGTAGCCGTTAAGCTGATGAGATTGTCTCCAACGAGATATATGCTAGCTACACTTGGGTATCGTTATGTGACTTTTTTGGTGTATTTGCTGCCTGCCATGCTTTTGTTTGGCACACTCTTGGGAGCGTCCATCATAGATGCGGTTCTGCTAACGTTATTGATCACACTATGGCGAATTCTGATGGAGTATGGGCATCTTAAGCTTTTTGAGAAGACCGGCATTGTGCTGATAAAACAAACCGCCCTCGTCTGGAGCGTCCTTACTGTTGGATATGCCGCTGCGTATTTGCCGCTTCTGCTGGGCAAGGTTCTGTCAACTGAATCGTTTCTTTTGAGTCTGCCAGTTTGTATCGTTATTACAGCTGGAGGACTGTTCGCAGCCATTAGGCTAGCTCGTTATTCCGGATACCGAGGAGTTGTTGATGCCGCAAGCCAAAGGGATGATCCTCTGCTGGATATAGGTCGTATGATGACGGATGCGCAGAAGAAGAGTGTCAAGTCGAAGGATAGTGACTATAACGTAAGCCTAAAACAGCAGGATGAGCTTAAGACAAAGGATGGCTATGCTTATCTGAACGTGCTCTTCTTCCTCAGACATCGCAGCCTGATCAGCAGCCCTGTTAACAAGCGATTAGCGATCATCGGTGCTTTCGGAGTGGTAGGTGTAATCCTTATGGTTCTATTCCGGGTGCAGCTACAGGAACTGAAATGGAGTTTGAAAATGATTTTCCCCTTCTTGATTCTGATTATGTACTTCATGTCCATAGGAGAGAATATATGCAAAGCAATGTTCTATAACTGTGATCTTAGTCTGATGAGGTACAGCTTCTATCGCAGCGCGGCATATAAGCATTATCTGATCCGACTTAGAAAAGTGGTGAGCTTGAATCTACTGATTGCCGCCGCTCTTGGGGTGTCACTGACAGCTATAACCATGGTGGCCGGAGGGGATTGGCTTAACAGAGAACTGCTTATGCTTTGGATCTGTGTTATTTCGCTGGCCATTTTTTTCACCGTGCATCATTTGTTTATGTATTATATTTTCCAACCGTATTCTACGGAGCTAAATATGAAAAACCCGCTGTATTTTGTCGTGAACATGGTCGTGTCATCGGCGAGCGGAATTAGCATTATTTTGAGGGCACCGGCAGTTTCATTTACTATTATTGTATTTGCTTCGATGCTAATTTACCTGGTTGTTGCACTTGTCCTAGTGCAGAAGTACGGGCCGAGAACGTTTCGAGTGAAATGAATGTTTTTTTGTAAGATTTGAACACATCGCACAAGAGATACGCTCTTGAAAAAGCACTGACGAGCGCAGTTAAGCTTTTATTCTCCATTATTTTTCACCTCATATCTGTTTTAGCACTGAGGCGTAGAGCGAAGCAATACTTGATTTTTATGTAAATTTATGGTATAATAATAGCGCTAATTTTATAAAATTCACACTTCCGCCATATTTAAGGGCGGATTTTTTTTGTTTTATGCGAAAACAGAAGCACTCGTTGTAGTTGTAGAGTATAGGGTAAATTCTTTAATTACAGCTATAAGGTCAACAAATATGAATCTACAATAAGAAATTCAATAAAGTGCAGAAATATAGTTTTTATGTCGAAATTTAACTTTTTATAAGAGGTAATTACGACTCTTTGAAGAACTGATATAGAAATGGTCTAAAGGTTTAGTTCATGTTTTTTATAGAAGGTAAGGTGGTTTGGAAACGGTTAATACATGTAGGAGAGTACAAAATTCACGTTTATAATTCGCCGTGAAACGAGCTTATGTCGCCAGAAAAAGGCCAAGCGGCTTACGCGTGTGCCACCGCCCTCGTTTCAAATTCTGAAACTAAATGAGGTCGCAATAGGGTGAACTGCAATTTAGTGTCAACGGATGAACTTAATTGCTGGTTGAACGCGATCTTAGCCCTCTTTTTGATGGATTAGTTTCATATTCTGAAATTAATCTATCGCTAATTCAATACAGAAACTCATTAGTTTCACATTATGACACTAAATGAATATGGCCTCCAAGCTGCCAATGATTRGTCTCCTATAAAGCAAATCCTATCAACAAATAAATAGATCGTTTTAAACCATCGTTCAATTTAGGGGATTTCAGGAAGACACATCTGCGAGTTCAGGTACTATCAAACTCGACAGCTTTGCAGTCTTAAGCCAAATATCAACTATCCCGCTATGAGTGGATGTAGTGATAAATTTGGAGAATGTTCATTTGTCTTAGTAAGGGCATTGAAATCAATCGGATGGCGCATCACCCCAGCAATTTATAAAAATCAAAGGTAGAGGAAGATCACTCATGAAACTAAAGTATTTCCTTGTAATAGCTATATGCTTCTTTGCAATGTTCGTGATGAATAGTAAAAGTACGGATGCTGCAGAGACGACTCCTCGTTCATATGGTAGCTATGTATCACAAGAAGGGATAAGCTTTATATCCTACTCAGAGAAATGGGATAGTAAGAAATTGAAAGAACTATCTCAAGCTCTGCTAAAGAATAAACATGGCGAAGAAATAAAACTGCTGAAAAAGGTACTCGTATATCATTATGGTGTATCAGATGAAAAGGGAGTAACGGGTCAGTATAACCCGAATGATCACTCCATCTCACTTGCGCTTGGAGTTATTCGAACCACTGTCGCAGATATGGAACGTACTTTAGCGCATGAATATGGACATCATTTTACAATGTATTATTTAACCAAAAGACAAACTGAGCTAAAATATAAAAATTCTTGGAGTGAATGGKGAGAGATGAGGAATCTAGATCTTTACCCTACTGAATGGCGATACAACGGAGTTGGGGAATCGAATTATGAATGGCGAGTAGAAGAGTTGGTCGTAAGTGATTATATGATGTTCTATGCAAGTCCGGCAGCAAGAACAGATCGTATACGATCAGGTTATACGATTAGAGATTGGACTGAGCCCTCTAACAAAAACATACCTTATGGGGATGCAGTGCCAGGCTTAAGAGAATACTGGGAAAAAATATCGGGAGTGAAATCTACTGTCAGGAAATTAGAAATGCCCAAACTTCAATCCTTTCAAATAGAGGAAGTAATGTATGTTTCTGTGGATCAAAGGAACAACACAATGTATAACTATACATTTAATTTCTCAGGAGGTGATCCCAATTTACGCTATGCGTATAATAATAGTAACGTAATCCAATGTCCTCCTTCTAGAGAATGTGATGAGTTAAATTTCTTTGTGTTAGATAAGGATGAAATAAATAAGGATGGGATATTTAGTATAAAGACTAATCACTACAATTTTTTTTCTGATCCTTTTATTCGAATTTATGCCTTTGATCCTGATACAGGAGGCTACGTTGCATCGCCTCGCTATCAGTTTCTTAGTGATGGTCCAGCAATACTTAAGCCTGTTCCGTATAACTTGAATCAAGGAGCTTGGATGGAAGAAAATAGGTATGATATCAAGAAATATAAAATGATATCTATATTCGTTAATGATGTGCTTCAATCCTATAATACTCAGCCTCAAATCATTAACTCTACAACTTACATACCTTTTCGGGAATTGTTTGCATCGCTAGGAGCTGTCGTAAAGTGGGACCCCGTAAATTCGAGGGTTGAAGCAAACTTAAATAATATATCGTTAAGTTTTTCTCCGAATTCAAAGGAAGTGATTTTGAATGGGGAAGTGAAATCATTTGCTCATAAGCCTATGTTAAGCAATGGTATAACCATGGTGCCATTAAAGTTTGTATCAGAAGCACTGGGAGCAGTAGTTACATGGAAAGGCGATATGAGGTCCATATATATTAATATATAATGTCTGTAAAAATAGGCTATAGAAGAATAGACATACCAGAGTACGTGGGGAATGTCCTCTACCATCAAACCAAAAGCTCACCCTGAACAAGAGTGAGCACTTTGGCATGCCTATATCGAAACATAAACTAGTATGCATCTATTAAATACTAAATTTCGTATTATTATGTAGGAGCATCTCAAAATGGAAGCGTTCTTTTTAACGCATGATATATGGAGTGATGCTAGGTTTTAATTTATGACACAAATGCTCATTTTTTACTCTTTATTCAGAAAAAAATAAAGTCTTTTTTCTTAGGATATACCCCAATATATATAGTTACAAAGAAGAAAGGATATGCTACAATCTGATCATATAAACGTTCTTATTAGAGAACAATAATGATTAGATAAAGCGGGGCGAAAAGTTGAGCGCGATTGCCGGTATTCTGGATCTGAACGATGAATCTTCATCTGGAGAAACTATTATACATATGATGAACGCGCTGCAGAAATATCCTGCGGATGAAGTGAAAATTTGGCGCAGTGATTGCCTGTCATTGGGCTGTCATGCACAATGGGTTACACCGGAATCCATATACGAAGAGCTTCCTCGTTATGATACAAACAGTGAGCTTGTCATTACTGCTGATGCCATAATCGACAATAGAAAGCAGTTATGCGATCAGTTGGAAATTGATTATAGCGTAATGAAAACAATCAAGGACTCTGAACTTATTCTTGCGGCCTACATGAAGTGGGGGAGAGATGCTCCCAAATACTTAATAGGTGATTATGCCTTTGTTATCTGGGATGAACGCCTTCGTCAGCTCTTTGGAGCACGTGACTTGTTAGGCAGGCGAACGTTGTATTATCACCATTCGTCAAGCAGTTTCGCATTCTCTACAGTTATTAATCCTCTGTTTACAGTGCCAGGCATACATAAAGTGCTTAATGAATCATGGTTCTCCGAATTTTTGACTATTCCTATGATGATGGATACGATTGATGTTCATTCCACGGCTTATGGTGCAATAAAGCAATTGCCGCCAGCCCATTCCTTTACAGTGGCAAAGGGCGTCGTCACTATCGAGCAATACGATGATTTGGCAGCACCGGCTCCTATGCTTAAGTTGAAAACGAATGGCGATTACGTGGAAGCTTTTCGAGAGGTCTTTCAGGAGGCTGTAGATTCGAAGCTGCGAACGCATCGCCAAGTCGGTATAAGATTAAGCGGTGGACTAGATTCCGGCGCTGTTGCAAGCTTCGCAGCGAAACCGCTTTCTCAGGCAGGTAAGGTGTTGCACGCCTATAGCTATGTCCCATCAGCAGATTTTAAAGACTGGACGCCGAGAAGTCTAATTCCGAATGAAACTCCCTACATTCAAGCAATGGCCCGCCATATCGGAAATATTGAGGAAAACTATTTAGATTTTGAAGGTCGTAATGCGATTGGTGAAATGGATACCATGCTGGAGATGATGGAGGGGCCCTATAAGTTTTTCGAAAACTCATTTTGGTTGACGGGTATGCTGGAGCAGTCCCGTGAACAGAATGTAGGCGTTATTCTAAACGGCAGTAGAGGCAACTATACGATCTCGTGGGGAGATCCCATCGATCATTATGCGCGGCTTTTGCGTACTCTTCGTTGGCCGAATCTTTTACAAGAGTTAAATCACTATACAGCGGTTATGCGAACGGGCAAGTCTGTCGTTATCCCGATTATTGCCAAGCAGTCTTATGCTTATTTGATTAGATCGGTACTTACCAAGAGGAGGTCTGATATCCCGCTGGTTATCCATCCCGACTTTGCCGCTAGAACGAAGGTAGTGGAGAAGCTGATGTCTCATCATGTCGGACTCACGGACTATGCTCCGGATGAGGTGACCGCAAGAAACAATCAATTTCAACGTTTTTCTGTATCTAACCACATCGGTACGTCAACGACGAAGATGTCATTGCCGTATGCAGTCAGTGAGCGTGATCCGACCTGCGATCCAAGAGTCGTTCGCTTCTGCTTATCTTTGCCGCACGAGCAATATATCCAGGATGGAATCGATCGCTCTCTTATACGAAGATCGACGGAAGGTTATTTGCCCGATATGGTTAGGATGAATATTCATGCAAGGGGCGTGCAGGGAGCTGATTGGATACATCGGATGCTGCCGGATTGGGGAGCGTTCAGGGATCAATTGCAAAAGCTTTGCCGAGACTCTTCCGCCGCGTATTACTTAAATGTTCCTCAAATAAAGCTATCACTTGAAAAGTTAGGAACGGAGCCGAAGCTGGAATATGCTTTTGATCTTGATGCAAGGTTATTAATGCGCAGCTTGATCGCCTATCGCTTTGTTAAGCAATGTTTTTAAAGTTATTAGAGTTTATACGCTTGACCCTTTTCTTATGAAAGGAGGTGACTCTATATGACAAAGCTAGTAAAGCGGGCTTGGCAACAGCCAACGTTGGAAGTGCTATCGGTATCGATGACGATGGGTGGACCGAATTGGTGTAATCCCGACGCGAACAATGACGGACATAATAACTCCATCAAGTGTGGGACTGACCCTGTTGAACTTGAATCTTAATTCGTTGTATTCCCTACAGCTATTGGGAAGTGAAGCCCCTATACTTGTTCTGAGTATAAGGGCTTTTTTTAATAATGATAAGAATGAGGCTTAAAAAAGTTGAATGAGGGTGAGGCAGATTAAACATATGATGATGTCCACGTCTCTTGATACGATGTATTCTGCATTTGGACTAACCATTCAAAGCGAGATTAAGCTTCTTGAGCTGCTCTGCGCATCGGGACAACCGAAGATGGCAGATGTGCGTATCCGTCAGGGAGATTTAGTGAACGCCTGGAAAGAGCATGGGGCTCCAGCAGGAAATTATGGGTTTAACAATAAGGAGTTTTATTTCAATGTTCCAGATGTGGCCATATTTTGCGTTCGGGAAGGTAAGGAAATCATTATAAGCCCACATCCTGGAGCGAATGAGAAACTTATCCGATTGTATTTGTTTGGAACGTGTATGGGAGCGCTCTTAATGCAGCGATGGATATTGCCCTTGCACGGCAGCGCGATTGCAATCGACGGAAAGGCTTATGCTTTTGTAGGAGACTCCGGAGCAGGGAAATCTACGACCGCAGCCGCTTTTCTAGAATCTGGTTATACGCTTTTAAGTGATGATGTCTTAGCTTTATCTGGATGCTTGGATCCTATGAACGTACCGTTCATACACCCTGCTTATCCGCAGCAGAAGCTTTGGCAAAAAAGTATGGATATACTAGGTAAAGATTCATCGGGCAGCCAAGTCTTGTATGACCAAAAATATGCAATACCCGTACACGCTCAATTCTGCTGCGATCCGTTACCGCTTGGTGGAGTGTTTGAGTTGGTCAAATGCGAGCAAGCGGAGACCGTCCGGATTACCGAGTATGGCGGTCTTGAGAGTCTTTCCATGCTGATGAATAACACCTATCGTTCCTTTCTCATTCCATACTTCGGACTGACGAAGTGGCATTTCGAAGCAGCAGTTGGCTTGGCCTCAAAAACAAAAGTATATCGGATAGTGAGACCGGCAGCAGGCTGCGACATTACGTCACTTACAGCGTTCATTGTGGAAGCAATCAAAGAAGGAGCTTAGCGTCTATGGCCAATATGTTGATTTATATAAGAAAATTACATCATTACGCAGGCCTGAGGTTGTATGTGCCTCTAATTGGGATGATGATCATAAGTATGATTGAAGGCTTTGGCTTTTTCCTGCTGGCAGCGATGCTCGGTCTGATCGGTCTGTTTGATGCTTCATCGGGAACTATCCCTTTCCTTTCAACGATACTTGAACCGTTAAAAAAATTTCCTGCTGAGCACGCTTTTTCGCTTACATTAATTATCTTTTTCGTGATGTGGACCGGACAAGCCATACTATTTAGATATTTGTCGTCTATGAATGAAAAAATAAATCATGGGTTTGTTAAGTATTTGCGATTGGAAATTTATGAATCAATTATGCTGGCAAATTGGTCATTCTTTTTGAAAAAAAGAAAAGCCGATCTCATCCATACGATGACCTCTGAGCTTCATCGGGTGAATTACGGGGTGCATGTTTTTCTTGGATTGCTTCTGATGGGGCTGTTCACATTGGTTCAAATATTTATTGCGTTATGGCTGTCGGTTGAAATGACCTTAACCATATTGTTCTGCGGTATTGCTCTTGCGCTGTATTCCCGCAGGTTCTTGAAACAATCTCGTGCTTACGGTAATCAAGCTTCAGAATTGACGCAAGCCTATATGGCGGGTATGACAGACCATTTTAACGGTATCAAAGAAATCAAGAGCAATTTGATGGAGCAGCAGCATGTGAGTTGGTTTCGCATTCTGTGCGAGAAGATGGAGCGAAACTCCGTTCTATTTATGAGACTACAAAATCGTTCGACTTTTTATCACAAAATAGTATCCGGATTTTTAATTTCATTTTTTATGTTTATGTCTGTTGTTTTCTTTCAAGTGCCGGCCGAAAAGCTTGTTTTTATTATTGTGATCTTCTCCCGTCTATGGCCACGATTTGCTTCCATACAGAACCGTTGGGAGCAGCTGGCGCAATCGCTTCCAGCCTTCAATAGCTTAATAGAGCTGGAGAAGGACTATAAGGCGGCTAAAGTCATGGAGATGCAGTCTACCTCTCAAACGGAAAATATTTGCGTAGAAAAGGCTATTGAATATCGAAACGTATATTATCGATATGATTCCAATCAGAAAGCCTATGCGCTGCACGATATTAGCTTTAGAATGCCGGCCAACAGCATGACGGCTATAGTAGGGAAATCAGGCGCAGGCAAAAGTACACTAGTCGATTTGTTGATCGGGCTTATCGAACCGGAGAAGGGTCAAGTGTTGATTGATGGTATGGCGTTAAGCGCGGACTTGACGAGGAGATTAAGGGGCTCCGTAGGTTATGTGCCTCAGGATCCATTCTTATTCCACTCTACGATTAAAGAAAATTTTTATGCAGCTGCCCCTCATGCAACGGATGAAGAAATGTGGGAGGCGCTGCGATTCGCAGCCTCAGACGAATTAGTGCGGCAACTGCCTGGGGGGCTGGAAACGGTGATCGGTGAACGCGGCATACGCTTGTCAGGTGGAGAGCGTCAACGAATCGTATTGGCAAGAGCGATACTTCGGAAGCCGACTATTCTTATTTTGGACGAGGCTACAAGTGCGCTTGACAGCGAGAATGAAGCTATCATTCAAGATTCGATCGAGCGACTTAGAGGGAGTATGACGATTATTGTTATTGCTCATCGATTGTCCACGCTTCGTCATGCTGATCAGGTTATCGTACTGGACAAGGGCAGGTTAATCCAGCAGGGAGGTTTTAAGCAGCTATCCACGGAGATAGGTGGTTTGTTCGGTCAGTTATTAGATATCCAGGAAGCAAAATAAAGAAGGTGCGAGTCTTTGCACGAATAATCGGATTTAAAAAAATAGGACCCCCAAGAAGAATTTTTCTTAGGGGTCACTACTATTTATGAGGAAACGGAGTTGTTACTTTTATCGCGATTACGGAAATTCCACGGCGTTCCGAGGAAAGGCAGCGCCCAGCGGTCTAAACCATACCATCCTGCAACTTTCCAACCGAGCACAAGCCATGTCGCAAGGATGAACAATAAAGGGTTAGTACTCAAAGTTCCTGCGAAGAGGAAGCTCGCATTCATAAATGCACCGAAAAAGGCTGCTACGCCAGTCAATAATCCAAGTATTAGGCCAAGACCAACAAGTAACTCACCGAATGCTACGAAGTATGAAAATAGTTTCGCGTTAGGAAGCACCATATTTTCCAAAAATGATGCGTACCATCCTGTTACGTCTTTTCCATCCGCCGCTTTGCCTAGTGCCCCTTTAACGAAGCCTGTCAGCCCAGCTCCAGCATCGCTTCCAACCCACTTGTCGCTTGTAACCTTATGCCAACCTGCATTTAGCCAAGCATAACCAAGATATAGTCGGATAACTAACCACAATAGACCCGATCTCGTGTTATTAAACAAGAAATTTGATACTGGGTTCTCTGGAACCATAATGTTTTTGCCTCTTAATTCATCTTTAATACTCAATAACATCATCTCCATTCGTTTTAGGTTATATTTATTTTATCATATATTAAATATGGAAAATGTAAAGTAATTGTTTAGGTAAAGTGTATATAAATAAAACATAATTAAATAAATTAAGGAAAGTTAGTTAATGAGTATTTACCTTAAAACACACTTTTATTGTGCCTTATAAGGAGGTGAGGTGTGTATATAATTAAAATATTATAAAAATAATTCGAGTATTTTTATTACATACATTGGCTAAGTTGTGAAAAGTTAGTTTGATTATTAATTCCAATAACCAGGTCGGCAGATGATAATCCAGACCCAGTTATTGGTTAGGGGTGGTATTCTATTGCTTGATCAGGCTTTCTACAATACGCTTAAACTGTTCTTCTGTCAGATCCTTATTGTCTGAGGCTGTCACATCATAATGTATATTCTTAGCCTCGTCATACCATGCTGCATTAAATCTCTTAAAACCGTTTATGCCGCCGATTGCGAAAATCGTTTTAGTGCCGCCAATATCTAGTGTCTCCTGTGTATATTCAGATGAGAAGGAAATCTCCATGCTGGTCATGTTTTTCGAAGCCCTGATTCGAATAGTCGCCAAGTTGTTATTCTCATATTCAAGCTCCGATATATTCGCTGCTGACCAGTTCACTTCTTCGATGAATAAATCTTGGTCTGGCTCTGCAGTGGCTCTTTTTTGAAACGACTCGAGCAGCCTGGTGTTCTCTGCTGACGATTTATCGTCATGCTCATTTGGGAGGAGCGGCATGACACTGCCATATTTGAAATTATACCCAGCTGGCAGGTTTTCCGGCTCCTTAATTACAGGGGCGGAAGTGCGAATCAACAGATCGATCCCCTCCCTTCGAGAAATTTGCTTTCTAATCTATATAACACATGGCAACTGTCAAACGGGACATTCGATGATCGTGAATGCAAAATACCTTTTAATGATGCATTTTCGAATCTAACAAACTTTATTTTAACTCGTACGGGACATAGCCATAGAATGATCACTTATTATCGTAGTTCATAAGACTATAGGAGCATTGACTCATCAAAAAGGAACGTGCTAACCTCTTAGTATATGGAAATTTTGGAGGGATATCTTTGATCGAAATCTGCTTATCAGTTGGTTATGATGAATATGAAGATGGCGTAAGAATGTCAGATTTAATTGAGAAATTGGCGACGGGCCCAGATGCCGCGACGCTGTCTATTCTAACCATCGGTGAATGGGGTCAGGCCTATGAGAATTCGCCAGACAGTTTTTTAGAAACGCTGAACAGCCATAAGGATCATTTTCCTCAATTGACGAAGCTTTTTATCGGAGATATGAGCTCTGAAGAGTGCGAGGTTTCTTGGATTAATCAGACGAACCTTTCGTCAATACTAACCGCTTTTCCCAATTTAACATCGTTAACTATTAAAGGAAGTCAAGAATTAAGCTTGCAGCCGCTTGTGCATGAGAAGCTGCAGGAACTGGTTATTATTTGCGGAGGACTTCCTACATCAGTGCTTGAGGAGATAAAAGAAGCCAAGCTGCCGGATCTGCGTAGACTGGAGCTTTTTCTCGGTGTCGATGATTATGGGTTCGATGGCGGCTTGAAAGATGTGCTCCCGCTGATTGAGCCTACTCTGTTCCCTAAGCTTACTTATTTAGGCTTGAAGGACAGTGAAATACAAGATGAGATTGCAGTAGCGATTGCGAATGCTCCTATCATTGATCAATTAGAAGTACTAGATTTATCCTACGGCACGCTAACCGATGAGGGAGCTGAAGCTTTACTAGCTAGTGATCGTATCAAAAAGCTAAAGCATCTTAATTTAAGCTATCACTATATGTCTGATGAAATGGTAGGACGCTGGAAGAAGTCAGGCATCTCGGTTGATGTAACAGATCAACAGGAGACGGATGAGGATGATTGGCGTTATCCGTTCTTAACCGAGTAGTGCTGCAATGTCGAGAGGATAACGCAGTTGAGAGTCCATTTCTGCTCATTGGGAACCCGGGGAATAAGCGAACGAATGGTTTGCAGGCTGCCAGAAGTAAGCTAGGGCTTACTCCGGCAGCTTTTATTTCCTATGAGAGTTTGCTTACAGGCTCCGTGCTTTTCGTAGACGTACTGAAGTCGTTAGCAGGCCGCGGAACGATTATTATTCGTTTGGATGCACCTGGCGAGGATCCCATTGTTGAACGGGAGTTAATTGCTTGGGGAGCAGCTAATCGAGAGGGCAACGATGCTTATTGGTATGAAGGTACAGCAGCAGCTGATAGAGCCATTTTATCATCCATACCAGCAGAGGAAGCGCTCAAGCTTCCTTTGGAGCTGGGCAGAATCTACTACCCGGCGCAATGGTACCGTGGGTATTGCAGATTTCTTGCCGCTCTTCAACATGATGCTGATTTTTCGAATGTTGAAGTTCAGTGGGTGAACGCTCCTGCAGTAATTGCTGCGATGTTCGATAAACGAAACTGCTGGCAGTTGATGTCGCGCCTAGGTGTCAGTCTGCCTGCGCTGCCAGCTCCGGCAGGTACTATAACCGATTATGATACGCTTCAAGCCGCAATTGCTTCCAGCGGCATGACGCGATTGTTCATTAAACTAGCCTGCGGCTCGGGAGCTTCAGGTGTAATTGCTTATCAGACCAACCCCAAAACGGGAGCTGAGCTCGCGATTACGACAATCGGCATAGAGGAAAGGGTGGGCGAGCCGATCTTCTACAATGCAGGACGAATGCGCCGCTACCGCGATTCAGCGGTTATAAGGCGCATAGTTGACTGGCTTTGCCAGGAAGGCGTACATATTGAACGCTGGATTGAGAAGGAAAACGTAAGCGGCAAGTCGTTTGACGTGCGCCAGCTTATGGTAAACGGAAAGCCCTGCCACACGGTCCTGCGATTAAGCAGCACACCTATTACGAATTTGCATTTACGTAATGAACGTAAAATGAATGTTGATGAGCTGCTTTCCAGCGAGCTGAAGCAGTCGATAAACGTGACTGCGGCCGCGGCAATGTCGGCTTTCCCAGGAGCTTCAATAGCAGGGGTGGACGTACTCGTGCAACGCGGGAGTGGAGCTACCTACGCGATTGATATTAATCCGTTTGGCGATCTGCTTTATGGCGTAGAGTTTGAAGGGATGAATACTTATGAATGGCAAACGGATCAGCTGCTGAGAAGGGAATAGCCTATGCTAGATATGAATCAAATCGTTGGCTCGCACGACATTGTGATGATCACTTTGGATACGCTGCGGTACGATGTAGCGAAGCTGGAGGAAGAGAACTGTCCAAACCTTTGTAGAAGCGGGCCGTGGGAGAAGCGTCATACGCCAGGTAGCTTTACCTATGCGGCGCATCATGCTTTTTTTGGAGGCTTTCTGCCGACTCCTGCGGATACGGATAAAGCCTCTCACATAAGGCTGTTCCATACAAAGGATACAGGTCTCCGAACAAATCCAAATACATGGTTGTTCGATGCTCCTGATCTTGTGTCTGGGCTGCAGGGTGCTGGTTACCGGACGATCTGCATCGGTGGTGTTATTTTTTTTACGAAGAAAAATAAGCTCGCTAAGGTGCTGCCTGGTTATTTTCAAGAAAGCTATTGGCGGATGACCTTTGGTGTGACCAATCCACGCTCAACTGAACATCAGGTTAATCATGCGTTGAAACTTCTGGAGAAGGCTGATCCTTCCGAGAGGTTATTTTTATTTATGAACGTTTCGGCCATTCACGGGCCAAATCATTATTTTATTCCTGGAGCAAGACAGGATTCTATAGAAACACAACGCGCAGCGCTTCGGTATGTGGATGAGCAGCTGGGTATTTTGTTCGATGCGCTGCGTAAGCGCGGCAAGACGCTCTGCCTCGTGTTCTCCGATCATGGCACGGCGTATGGAGAGGATGGGTATGAGGGACATCGATTGGCTCATGAAGTCGTATGGAATGTGCCATATCGTCAATTTATATTGTGAGTAGGAAGGGGTGAAGTATGCTTAAACTGACTTCGCAAATAGCTTCTCCTGAGGTTAAAGAACGGGAGCTGAGATGGATGCAAGCTCCGTATCGTTCGTATTTGTATTCCTATCCGCATAAGACCGCCTATCGGGATATCCAGCCCGCACAGTCGCTGAAGCAGCTGTGGGAGCAGGATCAGACGGACTATCATTTTTTGTACATGCACATCCCTTTTTGCGGGGCCCGCTGCGGCTTCTGTAATTTATTTACGCTGCCTGATCGAAGGACGAACGCTCATGAGCAATATGTCGATGCGCTTGAACGGCAGGCTAAGCAATGGGCGCCTTGGTTTAAAGACAAAACATTCTCTCGCTTTGCAATAGGCGGGGGCACACCCACCTTGCTTGAAGCCAGTCAATTAAATCGTTTGTTTGATATTGCAGAAGGCGTTATGGGTTTAAACCCATCTCAGGCATCTATATCGGTAGAAACCTCACCGGAAACGGTAACAGAGGCTCGCATGCGTATTCTTAAGGATCGCCAAGTAGATAGGGTAAGTATGGGCATTCAGAGTTTCATTGATGAAGAGGCTGCTGCTATATATCGACCGCAAAATCCGCGAATAGCGGAAGAAGCGTTAGCAATCTTAAAGGAGTATTCGTTTCCTCTCTTGAACCTCGACTTAATCTATGGTTTGCCGGGACAAACCGAGGATACATGGCTTTATTCCTTGGAGAGAGCGATCAGCTACGAGCCGGGTGAGATTTTCATTTACCCTTTATATACGCGTGAGAATACGATTTTGAAGCCGGAGCAGATACGTCAGCAAGGAACAGATATTCGTTTGACGCTGTACCATATCGCGCGTGAGCGGTTAGAAGCTGCAGGCTATGTGCAATATTCGATGCGCAGGTTCGCGAAGGCGGCTCAGGTAACTCATAAGCAAATACTGCCATTTAGCTGTCAAGAGGAAGGAATGGCAGGTCTTGGCTGCGGTGCCCGTTCCTATACAAGAAGCTTTCATTATGCTTCGCGTTATGGAGTAAGCGTTGCTGCAACAAGAAGCATAATTGCGGACTACGTGGCAGCCGAACGATACGATCAGGCGGATTATGGCTTTATTTTAAATGAAGAAGAACAGAAGCGCAGGTTTATATTAAAGGCTCTATTGCATCGAGAAGGCTTGGAGCTTGCTGCTTATAAGCAGCGATTCGGAACCGATGCGATGCAGGAGTACTCGGATATTTACGAGCTGATCAGCATTGGCCTTGCAGTTGAGCAGAAGGGCATTTTACAGCTTACAACACTAGGTATGGCCTATTCTGATGCAATCGGAGACGAGTTTATTTCGGATGAGGTACGGGAATTGATGGAAGGATATGTAATACGATGAATGCGGTGCTGTATTATCGTGGAAAACTGTCTTCTTGTAATTATGATTGCCCGTATTGCCCGTTCAGCAAAACAAAGGATAGCAAAGCAACACTTGAGAAGGACAAGGAGCAGCTCAGCACCTTTATGGAATGGATTCGCAGTCAGGAACAGACTGGGCATCGGTTGTCTGTCTTTTTTAATCCATATGGTGAAGCACTCGTTCACCGCTGGTACCGGGAAGCAATGATTGAGCTGTCTCAGATGTCGTTTATCGAGAAGGTAGCTGTTCAGACAAACCTGTCCTGCAAGCTTGACTGGACTGCGCAGTTGAATAAAGAGAAGGCTGCCTTCTGGGTCACCTATCATCCTGGTCAGACGAGTGATTCCAAATTTCTAAGTCAATGTATGAGCTTATATGAGCAGCGTATTCCGTTCAGCGTAGGCACAGTTGGTATAAGAAGTGCTTTCGCCGCAATCGAGCAAATGCGCAGCTTGCTTCCCGAGGACGTTTATTTATGGATTAATGCGTTTAAGGATCGAAGCTCATATTACAAGACAGATGAAATAGAACATTTAACTTGTATTGATCCTCACTTTAAGCTGAATACTGTAGATTATAACAGCCTCGGAAGACGATGCTCTGCTGGCTCGAATGTTTTTTATGTGCAGGGCTCAGGTATCGTCAAAAGATGCTATAGCGATAGACGAGTCATCGGACAGCTGTATCGGGACGGACTGGAAGGCCTAAGCGCTGAACGTCCATGCGGGATGAAGAAATGCGGCTGTTATATCGGGTATATTCATATGCCTGAGCTAGAAATGAAGAATATATATGGGGATGGACTACTGGAGCGAATACCTGAGAGGTTGAGAGCCGAGAAGCCCCATCGTACGGGCATTCTAAGTACAGAGCATTGTGGGTCATGACTCCTTTGCTCTGTTTTTTGTTTATAATTAACACGGAACGAGAGCGGCTGTTATGATCGTTCAATCGCATTTCACTATTAAATAGGACGGAGCAGGTGTAGATTCCTGTCCCGTCCTATTTTGATTAAATAATATAAACGAGTTCACTTCAAAAAAGGCTTCTACATGATTGCGCTTGGGTCGCAAAAAACAATGAAGTCTTGACCGCTTATACTTACATTATCTAGCTGCATGGCGACTAATTCTAATTGAGGTATATTCAGTTTGTATGTATGATCAAATAACAATAGGATGTGGAAGTAAGATAATAAAAGCTGGAAAATTTTCGTTAGATGAGTGGTAATCGCAGAATGAAAAACTACGTTTTTTATAATAACTACCCTAGTTAGATTAGAGAAATTAATGTTTTCCTCAAAAAACTCATCATCGACTTCACTTAATATCGAGCTGCTTGATTCTATGACAACTTCTATTTCCGCAGATCTTATTAATATCTGAGTATTATTTAGCTTTTGCAGAAAAAATGTTGCATCCGAATACACTAAATTCATATTCCAATATTCCTCGTTACTATTAAACCGGTGTTTAAGTACTTTTAAATAAAAGTCGAAATCCATTATTAATTCTCCTTAAAATAAGGTATCTGATATTAAACATCTTGCTATCGATATGATTATAAACCACGAACGAGGTGTTATGTTACTTACGTATCACAGCTATCAGAAGTAGCATAGTATTGTTCAATTTAAAGTATTTCTACCCTTTAATTTGGAAATAAACTAGCGGATAATTAGCGATAAAAGTTAGAGAATTAATAGGTTTTATAGGAGGTGGGACTATCCCAATGGCGGTTAATCATACGGATGCAATTAAAGACAATTGGAACGAATGGTCAGAAACATGGTATCAAAGGTATCGAACGGATGAAGCTATTTCTAAAATAATTAAAGCCCCGGAATCTGCCTTTCATTCTACTACTTATTCCATGCTTAAAAAGGCATTGCCAAATTTGCATGACAAACGAGTTTGTGTTCCTTCAAGTGGTGACAACCATGCTGTATTTGCGCTTCATTTAATGGGGGCGAAAGTGACTTCATGCGATATTTCGGAAAAACAGTTAGAAAACAGTTCCCATATAGCAAGTAAGCATAGCTGGGATATTGCATTCATATGTGATGATACAATGAAGTTAAGCAAGATAAAGAGCGATGAATTTGATTTTGTATATACATCAAATGGTGTTCACGTATGGATTGATGATTTAAACTCCATGTATAAGAATATTCATAGAATTCTTAAACCCGGTGGTTCGTATTTAATGTTTGATATTCACCCTTTTTTGCGACCGTTCGGAACAAATGCTGCAGATAAAATTAACGTAGTTAAGCCATATGATGCAACAGGACCTTTTGGCGAAGTACCCACGTATAAATGGCGTATACAGGATATATTAAATGCTATGACTTCCGCAGGGTTGAACGTTTCACATATGGAAGAGATGTACGCGGAGGACGGTTCTTTTTGGGTCGATGAATCAAAAGAAGAAGGAGAACCACTCTCGCAACAAGAGCTAGAGAATCTGTGCAACTGGAAAATGAACCCCTTAGCAGCCCTTCCGCAATGGTTATCCATACATGCAATGAAATGATTAGGCTTCAACTAATAAGAATATAAATACAGAGCACGGAAGGTTATGGACTCCGGAGCTCTGTATTTTTTATTTGTAGTTACTATAAAGGGAGTGTTTACAATTGTGCGCACCTCTATCT
>NZ_JBFUHJ010000067.1:0-21968 GCF_056402455.1 Paenibacillus sp. P4_A7
GAGCAATATCGTCAACTGTGAGTGTTACACCTGCAGCTTCCGACAGACCTTTCAAATAGTCTTTATGGAGTATACGCTTTGCTTCAAGATCAGTCTTCCAATTAGAACTAACCGGAACAGATAGTAGATCCTTAATTACAGTTTTAAATCCCTCACGTTTTTCTTCTGGAAGACGTACTGTGATAGCATCCAGAATTGTGTTGCCAGGTGCCGAAAGAGCAGCCTCAATTTCCAAACGGAATGCATTTACTGCAGTAATTCCTGCAGGTGTAAGTGCTGCATACAATTTGCTAGCCTCAGTCAAGAAATCTGCATTAGAACCAGTTGCCGCATAAGCAACCCCACTTACTCCAAGCTTCTCCGCCAAACCTTTGTTGCTAAGCGGAATGCCAGCAAATGCAGTCAAAGCTACACTTGCAGCGATTGTTGATACTGCTAATTTTCTTCTAAACGTCACTTGTGCTCACCTCTATGATTTAATTAGTTCATCCATCTAATAGATGAATGAACTTAAAAGCCGAATAGAAACAAACCTATGTAATTAAATCCCATGCAAAAATGCAATGATTTCTATCCTTTCGAAAAAAAGGAAAGAAATTGACGGATTTTCCCCTTGGCTGGAGTTGATTTAGTTATAAGAGGGGCACTGCCAAATGGTTTGTCTTCCACTACACATTTTGCATTGTTGCGATAATAGGTCTCCCAGTCATCCCCCATACGATCATTTATGCGATCATAAGCTTCACGCAAACGAAAGCCTCTGCGCTCAATATGATGGGCATCTGATGATACGATATGAATGAGACCGTCTTTGCAAAGCGACCAAGCCGTTTGCTCGATACGTTTACCAAAGCCCCCTAATAACGAATGTGTTGTAACCTGTGCGAACGCGCCTGCTTCAACTAGCTCAGCCAGTCTCTCTGGGTGCTGCACAACTTCCGCATTACGTTCGGGGTGAGCAATAATAGGTTTGAGATTCAATATGGAAAGTTCGTGGATTACATCAAGCATAGCCTTCGGTATACGAGAGGATGGCATCTCTATTAATACATAACTAGAACCGGCCAAAGGGAGCAATTCCTTTCTATACCATGCCTCTAGCAGATCATCATGTACCCGAATCTCTTGTCCGGTTACTATAGTAACAGGCACACCTGCCGAAATTAACTGTTCGTTAATTTGACAGGTGTGCTTCATTACTTTATCTGCTTCATTGATATAGGTTCCATTGGCGTGGTGAGGCGTAGCGATGATGGTTGTAATACCCTCAGAAACGGCTGCCCGGGCCATATTCAAGGTATCATTCCAATTCGCCGACCCATCATCCAATCCGGGTAGTATATGCGTATGAATATCTATCATGCTGTTATTCACTTCCTAGTAAAATATATTCAAATTCATCCATCGAACTACTTGAGCATATTTTACCATATTGAAGTGAAACAATCAGCAATTCTCGTAATAATTCGACAGCTTGCCTTTCACTTTTCTCATTATATCCTACATTTACCAAGAATGTAAGTAAAATTGTGGAAATTATGAGTTTTCGACTAATTATTTAGTCTTAAAGTAGCTGTTTTCGGAGATCATGCGCGGATTTTGGTGAAAGATAGGCAAAAGGTATGTCGAACACTGTCTTTGCTCCTACTTGCCCTTCATGAGCAAGCTTGTAAGCTGCTCTTGCATAGGCCACAAGTACGCTTGCTGTAAATTCTGGGTTGCTGTCCAGCTTCAGTCCAAACTCAATAATTTGAGTACTGTTCTGGCCCGTCTTACCACTGCGCAGCACCATACCGCCATGCGGCATAGTTGAGTGATTAGCCTTTAATTCAGCTTCATCGATAAAGTGAACGGTTGTATCGTAGTCGGCAAAATAGTTCGGCATCGTACGAATTTCCTCCGCAATCACCTCCTGATTCGCGCCTTCCTCCGCTACAATGTAACAATCGCGAAGATGCTTCTCTCTTGTCGAAAGCTCAGGGTTTTCACCGCTGCGCACTCTATCTACCGCTGCTTCGTTAGGAATCGTGTATTGCACACCATTTTTAACACCATTCACACGGCGGATAGCATCGGAGTGGCCTTGGCTTACGCCTTTGCCCCAGAATGTATATTCATTACCTTCTGGCAATATCGATTCTGCTAGCAAGCGGTTCAAGGAAAACAAGCCTGGATCCCAACCTGTTGAGATCACGCTAACTTTACCATTAGCTCTTGCAACCGCATCAACCGCATCAAAAAACGCTGGGATTTTCGCATGCGTATCGAAGCTGTCGACCGTATTGAACAAGCGCGCAAAAGCAGGCACTTGCTCAGGAAGGTCAGTCGCGGAACCGCCGCATAATACCATAACGTCAATCTCGCCAACGAACTTCTCTGCATCTTCGATCGAGTAAGCTTTTGTTTCAGAAGGAATCGAAGCTGGATCTCTTCTTGTGAAGATTGCATCCAGTCTAAGGTCAGGGTTTTGTTTAATGGCAAGTTCTACGCCTCTACCCAAATTCCCGTAACCTACGATGCCAATACGTATCAGCTGCGTCATTTTGTTGCACCTCTTCTGTTTTATCAATACTTAATCAAGCGTAAACGGCTGTCGCCGTCCTTGGCGGCAAATCTCGTTTCGCGTTGAATTATAAGCATATTATAAGTGTGAAACTTATAAATTCTTATAATTTAAATCCAGCCTCTTGCTTCCATTGCAGATGCGATGCGTTTAATCGAAATCATGTAAGCTGCAGTACGAAGATCTGTACCATATTCTTTCGCTAGGTCACGAACAGCTACATAGGATTTAATCATGTTTACTTCAAGCTTCTCTAGAACTTCTGCTTCGCTCCAGTAGTAGTGTTGAAGGTTTTGTACCCACTCGAAATAAGATACAGTTACGCCGCCTGCATTAGCAAGAACATCTGGAATAACGGTAATTCCTTTGCTATGAAGAACGCGATCCGCTTCTGGTGTTGTTGGACCATTTGCAGCTTCAGCAATAATTTTTGCATGAATGCGATCAGCATTCACAGCTGTAATTACATTCTCAAGAGCAGCTGGTACAAGAATATCAACTTCAAGCTCAAGAAGAGCTTCATTAGTAATAATTTCACAATCGCCATACTCACGGATAGAAGTTGTGTCCTTCAATACGCTAACTTGCTCGATATCTAGGCCATTTGCATTGTAGATAGCTCCTCTGGAGTCACTAACTGCAACCACTTTGCAGCCTGCTTCGCTAAGTAGACGAGCAGCGATTCTGCCTGCATTACCGAAGCCTTGAACAGCAACAGTCGCATTGGCTACTGGAAGGCCAGCATCCTCAAGCGCGGCTAAAATCGTATAAACGCAGCCTTGTGCTGTCGCTTCATTACGACCTTGCGAACCACCAATGATAAGCGGTTTGCCTGTGATTACTCCTGGAGAATATTTTCCGCTTAAACGGCTATAAGTATCCATCATCCAACCCATGATTTGCGGTGTTGTATAAACGTCTGGTGCTGGAATGTCTTTATCAGGACCAACAAAATCAGAGATCGACTCCATGAATGCACGGCTTATGCGTTCTAGCTCACCCTTGCTGAAATCATGAGGATCACAAATAACGCCGCCTTTACCGCCGCCATAAGGCAAGCCGACAACGCCACATTTAAAGCTCATCCACATGGAAAGTGCTTTAACTTCATCAATCGTTACGTCCGGGTGAAAACGAATGCCGCCTTTAGTCGGCCCAATCGCATCATTATGTTGAGCACGGAAGCCCTCAAACACACGAATAGAACCATCATCCATACGAACAGAGAAGCTTACAGACAATACACGCTTAGGACGTTTTAAAATAGCGGTAACATGCTCTGGCAAATTCAATAGAGCTGCTGCTGTGTCGATTTGTTGCTGAGCGATTTCGTACGGATTTAATGTTTCTTGGACTGTACTGACTGTCATTCCCGATCATTCCTTCATTATTGGATTTGACTCTTTTCTAAAGCCACTTTCTCAATTTTAACTGTTCCATTCTCATTTTAAAAGATTTTTTTTCGTTATTTAGTGCAAATGTTTCATTTCTTTGTCCATTGTCAAATATCATTTCATGCGATGGGACTTAAACTTACACAAAAAACAAGAAACAACCCTTTAATTTACAATAATAAACAATTAAAAAATTCAAAACGAACAAAAAGCTGACACGCAATAGATAATCTATTGTGAAGTCAGCTTTTTGTAATTTCATAAAATATGGGTTTCAAGTATTCAAATGGTTAAATTTTCTTGCGTTCTATGGTGATCCATACCAGCCCTGCTGCCATACATGCAGCTCCGCACATCTGCAGCAATGCGATTTTCTCATCAAACATAAAATACCCTGCAATGACAGCAGCCGCCGGGACTGCGTAGCGGAAGAAATTAGACCGAGTCGCTCCTACCTTGAACATGCAAGCATTCCACAAAACAAATGCTAAGACTGTACAGATAAGGACGTTATAAGCGATGGAGAGATAGTGGCCTGCGCCAAGCGATGACCAATCGGTTTGCCCCCAAGCCCCAAATGTCAGCGGCACCATGAATAGTGACCCGAAGGCAATCGTCCATGTGCTCACGCGCAATGCTGAATATTGCTTCATCAACGACATAGAGGCGAGATTGAACAGCGGACCAACGATACTGATACCGAATGCCATAGCGTTGCCCAGCATATTTTCAGAGGTTAGTGTAAAGCCCTCTCCCCCGCCTAAGATCACGAGGCTTACACCCACGAGTGAAATGGCTCCCCCTACAATTAGTCTCATTGTGATGGATTCCCGAGTAAAGAATGGGGCGAATAACGCGGCAAAGATTGGCCAAGGCGCTACGTTGAGCAGTGATGCATTCGCGAGTGTCGTATATTTAATCGAATACATGACCGTAATTTCAAGTACCGTTATACCGACGAGGCCGATTAGAGCCAGCTTCGGAACGATTCGCCATGGAATGCCAACGCTTCCCTCAGTAAGCTTCAAAATAATAAAAAAGAACGGAACAGCCAGTCCAAAACGTAAAAAAGAAAACACAATTGGATTAAACGAATCCATTGCGAGACGTGATATCGCGAAATTCGCTCCCCATACAACGGCTATAAGCACCAAGCCGCCGTAATTCAACCACCTGTTATTCATTTCTAACTTCCCCATTTGCGCTAGTTTGTCTATATATGTCATTCAACATACATCATAGCATGCGCAAGTGGGGTTGTAATCGCTTTTATTGGTTATTTCCTATGCATTTTAAACTCTAAGAACAGCTCGTTATAGTGGGCCAGCATTCTTTTGCCAAGATTATCGTAAACTTCTAGCTTAGCTGTTATCTCTTCATTAGGGTAAAAGCGTTCATCACTGGAAATCTCCTCAGGAAGCAGCGCAAGTGCCGAGGTGTTCGGAGTCGAATAGCCTACGTATTCCGCATTTTGGGCAGCTACCTCAGGATTCAGCATGAAATTAATAAATTGATGAGCTCCTTCGATATTGCGAGCCGTCTTCGGAATGACCATATTATCGAACCACAGATTAGAGCCTTCCGACGGCACGACATAATCGAGCTTCTCGTTCTCATCCATTATCTCAGAAGCATCGCCAGACCACACAAGACCAACGGCCGCCTCTTCGTTCGCAAGCAGCATTTTAATCTCATCGCCAACGATTGCTTTGACATTAGGTGTTAGCTTGGACAGCTTCGTCTTCGCCTCTTGCAGATGCGCTTCTTCCGTGTCATTAAGTGAGTAGCCTAAGCTATTCAACCCCATGCCCATTACTTCACGCGCACCGTCCAGCAGCAAAATTTGATTACGGAGGCTTTCATCCCATAGTTCATTCCAACTAGAAAAAGTCAAATCACCTACCAGCTCTGGATTAAACACGATACCAACTGTTCCCCAAAAGTAGGGAATGGAATAGRCGTTGTCCGGATCAAAGGACAGATTCATAAAGCGCGGATCGATATACTTCAAATTTGGAAGCTTCGAATGATCGAGCTTGAGCAGCAAATTGTCCTCTTTCATTTTACTAATTGCATATTCGGAAGGGATGCTGACATCGAACGTTGTTCCGCCTTGTTCAATCTTGGTCATCATCGCCTCGTTGGAGTCGAAGGTTTGGTAAATAACTTTGATACCTGTCTCCGCTTCAAACTGCTCAAGCAGTTCTGGATCTACGTAATCTCCCCAATTGTAAATGGTAAGTGTATTGTTGCCGCTGTAGCCTTCGCTATCATTCAAATAGTTGATCAAATAAATGAGCCCGAATGAAACGACAAACACAACAACGAACATGCGCAACAGTTGTTTCATCGGTGGCCCTCCTTCAAGGTCTGCTTGCTGTTGCGGCGGTTAATGAAGTAGTAGCCCACGACCAGCATGATTGTAAATAAGAAAATAAGCGTCGACAGCGCGTTGATGGATAAGGATACCCCTTGGCGCGCCCGTGAATAAATCTCGACGGATAGCGTAGCGAATCCATTCCCTGTTACGAAGAAGGTAACCGCAAAATCATCAAGTGAATACGTGAGCGCCATGAAGAAGCCTGCAAATATGCCAGGTTTAATAAAGGGCAGCATAACCTTTGTCAGCACATCCCATGAACTAGCACCCAAATCACGCGCAGCATCAACCAGCGTCGGACTCATTTCCTGCAGCTTCGGCAGTACCATGATGACAACGATTGGCACGCTGAACGCAATATGCGACAGGAGTACCGAGACGAAGCCAAGTTTAATGCCGATAATCGTAAACAATATTAAGAAAGAAGCGCCGATAATAACATCCGGACTAACAATGAGCACATTGTTCAGCGTTAGCAGCGTTTGCTTCGGTCGATTGCTGCGAATGTGATGAATCGCGATCGCACCTATAACACCCAATATAGTTGAGATAGTGGAGGACAGCAATGCGATAACGAACGTATTCAGCACAATAATGAGTAGACGAGTATCCTCGAATACTTCCTTATAATAATCAAGCGTGAAGCTTTCAAAGTTCCGCATAGAGCCGCCGCTATTGAATGAATAGAACATTAAATAGAAAATCGGCGCGTACAGAATAGCAAATACAACGATTAAGTAGATATTGGACCATTTATTTTTTCCGGGCATCTGTTAAACCTCGCTTTCGATTACCTGTCAACAGCATCATGATGGCCATCGCTATAATAAGGAATACAGCAATCGTCGCCCCCATGCCCCAGTCCTGTGTAACTAGAAAATGCTGCTCAATTGCCGTTCCGAGTGTGATTACTCGATTGCCCGCAATGAGACGTGTAATCATAAATAGCGACAGCGCTGGAATAAAAACGGCCATACAGCCGGACTTCACGCCGCTGAGAGTCAGCGGGAAAACAACACGGCGGAACGTAGTCATTGCCGATGCCCCTAGATCTCTCGCCGCATAAATAAGGGTTGGATTCATCTCTTCAAGCGCGTTGAAGATCGGCAAAATCATAAACGGGATAAAGATGTATACTGATACAAATACAAAGCTGAAATCCGTGAAGAGGATCTGTTTCGTGCCAATACCAACTAGCTCCAGAACGGAATTAGCAAAGCCGTATGTACCGAATAGACCGATAAAGGCGTACGCTTTTAAGAGCAAATTGATCCAGCTTGGCAAAATAATGAGCAGCAGCCACAGCTGCTTATGCTTCGTTCTTGTCAGCAAATAAGCAGTCGGATAGGCGACAAGCAAGGAAATGCTCGTAATGAGAAAAGCATACCAGAACGAGCTAATCGTCATTTTCAAATAAACCGGTGTAAAAAACTTCGCATAGTTGCCAAACGTAAACTGGCCTTCTACATCAAAGAATGAGTAGTAAATAATAAGCACAATCGGCGCTACGACGAATAGAACGATCCACGCCATATAGGGGATGAGGTAGAAGCCGCGTGATTTATTCGTCATCGCCGACCTCACTATATGCTTCTAAACGTTTATCAAACTCCTCTTCCGTCTCTCCAAGTCGCATAACATGTATAGCCTCGGGATCAAAATCCAGCCCGATTTTCTCGCCAACCGTCGCTTTGCGCGTCGAATGTACTAGCCATTCATTGCCTGCTTCATCCAAGCAGCAAATCTCATAATGCACACCGCGGAACAGCTGTGAATCGACAAGAACCTGCAGCTTCCCTTGCTCCAAAGAAGTAATCTCCAAATCCTCGGGTCTGATGACAATTTCGATCGCCTCGTTCGGATTCAGACCCTGATCGACGCATTCAAAGGAATGTCCCGCAAATTCCACCACAAAGTCGCGAGCCATCCGGCCCGGTACGATGTTCGACTCTCCGATAAAGTCAGCGACAAAACGGCTAATCGGCTCATCATAGATGTCGTTCGGCGTTCCGCTCTGTTGAATCTTTCCTTCATTAATTACAAAAATTTCATCAGACATCGCCAGCGCTTCTTCTTGGTCATGCGTAACGAAGATGAATGTAATGCCAAGTCGACGCTGCAGCTCACGCAGCTCATATTGCATTTCCGTCCGGAGCTTAAGGTCTAGTGCAGATAGGGGCTCGTCCAGCAAAATGATTTCCGGCTCGTTAACAATCGCACGTGCGATCGCAACACGTTGGCGTTGGCCGCCGGACATCTCGGTAATTTCCCGTGATTCGTAACCGTTCAAGTTGACGAAGCGCAAAGCTTCTTTTACTTTAGCAGTCACATTTGCGTTTTTCAGCTTCTTGATGCGCAGTCCAAAGGCAACATTTTCAAACACGTTAAGATGCGGGAACAGCGCGTAATCCTGGAATACGGTGTTCACTTGACGCTCGTTCGCTGGCACACGGTTTATTATTTTTCCATTAAAATAAATTTGGCCTTCCGATGGTTCGATAAAGCCGGCAATTAATCTAAGAATCGTCGTTTTTCCGCAGCCAGACGGGCCAAGCAATGTATAAAATTTTCCGCGTTCGATAGTAAAGCTAACATCTTTCAAAATGGCTGAGTCGTTATGGTCATATCGCTTGGTTACATGCTCGAAGCGAATAATCGTTTGATCGGACATATCATATTCCCCTTTACTGTTTAGAAGAAACAATAGTGATTATACAGCATCTCCGAAAAACGGCAAGAGTAAGCATGTATAGGATGTATAGATAGAGCCTATAAGGGCTTAATTCGCATAATTTTTCGATAAACTGGTACTAATTACTGGGTAGTACTAGCTTTTATTCCTGCGCTAAGCAAAAAAGAAGCCTTCTATTTCTAGGCTTCTCAAGTTTAATACCTTACCTTTGCTCTATTACTAACCCTCGTCTATATTGGATAAGCAGCTAACTGTCACATTCCATAGTTTTCGGTAGTTCGACCCGTCTGCATGAAGCTTCTGACTGTTGGTAACCAACACCCCGACAAACTGGATCTCTGGATCCAGCACCAGCATACATCCACTGAATCCAGGGTGGCCCATTGCCGATGACGACATAAGGTCTCCGAAGCATCCATAGTTGTCATGCCAGCCTTTAACCCATAATGCCGGCGTCTTATTGAAACGGTTATTCGTCACTTCTCTTTTCATCAGCTTTGCAGCAGCTTTGGAGAATACTTGCCTTCCCTCAAACCGTCCATCCTCAAGCAGCATCACCCCGAATCGAAGCAAATCGGAAGCTGTAGAATACAAGCCGCTATCTCCCGTGGTAGCCAACCCTTCTAATTCTTTAACAGGGCCGTTATTGCCGCCATCGTATGGCAAAGTAGATGTCCCTGGCGCTGAGCTGCTTGTTTGAAAAGTGGTATCGATCATTCCCAAGGGTTCGAATAAATAACGTGTTCCCAGACTATCTAAGCACATACCACTCGCCTTCTCCATAATATCCATCAGGATCGTATACCCTTGCGTATAGTAGCCGGCGTTTCGATCTGCAACCTCGGTAATCGGATGATTATAAATCTGTTTCTTATACGATTCGATTTTTTCAGGAGTAGGCCAAGGGGGACCATTCAGCGGCGATTCATACCCAGCTGTATGCAGCATCAATTGAAGGATAGTATGCGGATATCTATAGGAGGGGATATATTTTGTTACCGGATCATCCAGCGAAATGATGCCCTTCTCAGCCAATTTGACAGCAAGAGAAGCCGTTATCACTTTAGTGACAGAGCCGACGTTAAATGAAGTATCCTTCTGTATAACTATTTCTGAACCGTTAGAAGTAAGTACGGATCCACTGTACGTCTCATAAGTATTTCCATTACTTGAAAGAGCGAGGGAATAACAATTAGTCACCTTTTCATGAATTAATTGATCAAGATATCGGACAATCTCATTCGGACAATGTATCATAGTAAACCCATCCCACCTTATCCATTAGTAAACGGTTCTGTAGCCCATGATAGCATAGTAAAAAGAGTCAAAAGCGACATCGAATCAGCCCATCGTTGATTTTGTCTCTATTATCTACTCTTTTGGATGCGCTGTCATTAAAAATGTGAATGAAGTTTTCTCGTCAAATCACGTGAGGCGGTTCATGTTGGGGTTATAATTTTAAAATAGAGATTTCTAAGCGCAGCAAAAAACCGGCCAAGTCGGCCGGTTTTTTGGGTTCTTATTAGTGTAAAGCAGGTTTTGCTGCTGTATCTAAGTTTTCGTTCTTTGTTTTGCGATGATTTACCGTGAAATAAGCGAGTGTTAATACTGCGAATCCTAACGTAAATCCAGCTAACACTCCAGCGTCTTTCCACATGGAGCTGAAATCGCCGCTGGATATGACACTTTTGAGACCAGAAACCGAGTAGGTCATCGGCAACCACGGTGTCACTTTTTGAATCCAGTTTGGTATAAGCTCCAATGGGAACGTACCAGCTGAACTAGTCAGTTGGAAAATCAAAATGACAATAGCGACAAATCTTCCTGGTGTACCAAGCGTCACTACGAGGAACTGAACGAGCATCATAAAGGTTACGCTCGTCAGTATAGAGTACAACAGGAACATCGATATACTCTGGACTTCAAGGCCAAGTATGAATATCAGAGCTGCATCAGCGATAAGCGCCTGAATCGTACCAATCAATATGAGTGTCAATGCCTTGCTCCAGAACCAGCTCCATCCGTTTGCCGGACGAATCGCAGGCTCGCGTACCGAATAAACAATCGTAATAAGCAATGCTCCTACATATAAGCCAAGTGATAGGAAATAAGGAGCAAAGCCTGTTCCATAGTTAGGAACCTCGTTGAACTTCTCAACACCGAGCTTAATCGGATCAGCGAACATGTCAACCATGCCATCTGTCAGCTCAAGTCCTTCTGTTTTGTCCGTTGCTTCACCTAGTTTGCCGGATAGCTCATGTGTACCGTCATCCAGCTTAAGCAACCCCGTAGCTACCTGAGCAGCACCGTCTTCCAATTGCGTTGTTCCGTCTACGAAAGGAATCACATTTGCAGATAACTGACTGAGACCCGAAGTGAGCTCAGAAGCACCGCTATTCAACTGTGACGCCCCCGCTGCTAGCTTAGCTCCTCCTGCACTTGCTTCTGTCAGCTTGGAGCCAAACTGTGTCATACCATTCGTCAGCTGATCAGCACCTGTAATCAATTGCTTGCCGCCAGCTTCAAGCTTCTTTCCGCCAGCTGCCGCTTCTTGCAGCTTCGTATCAAAAGTACCAAGCCCTGTATTGATTTGTGTAAGGCCATCATTCAGCTTATTTGCGCCGCTACTTAGCTCTGACTGACTTGCAGAAGCCTTCGTCAATTCTGCCGAAAGCTCTTTACTTGCAGCTAGCAAGGAACGGAAGCTCTCATCCTTTGCCAGCTCCGAATCCGCTTGTGCCAGCTGCTCTAGTCCGCTGGCCAGCTTAGCTGCTCCTGCTTTTAAATCTTCCGTTCCTTTCGCAGAAGCACTCAGGCCTCCTGCGAGCTGACCTGACGCTTGCTGAGCACTAGTAGCGCTCTCGCTCAACTGCTTGCTTGCACCAGATAGCTGTGACAAGCCATTACTTAAATCAACTGCCCCGGCACCTAGCTCACCAGCGCCATCGCCAAGCGATGCTGCCCCTGTGTTAAGCTGCTTTTGTGCAGCTTCCAGCCCGGAAAGTCCGCTTGCTAAGCTAGCAGCGCCTTTGTTTAGATCCGTACTGCCGAGCTGTAATTTCTGTCCGCCCGCATCAAGCTTGGCAACACCCTCTTGCAGCGTCAATGAACCGCTAACAAGCTTACTAAGGTTTTGCTGGATTAACACCGCGCCATCCTTTGCTGCTGTCGTGCCATCCGCAATTTCGCCAGCACCGTCGCTCGCTTGACCAATACCATCAGCCAGCTGCTCCATTTGCTCAAACACGGTACGTGTATAAGCAGCCGTCACCTCTTTGTTCAACATCGACTTCATCGTTTCAATCGCCGAGTTGCCGATTTGAGACGCTAGAAAGTTATAGCTTTCATTAGGTAAGTAGGTTAACTCCGCCGGTATCGGATTTTTCGACGTCAAAGTAGTTGTTTTTTCCGTAAAATCCGCTGGAATTTCAATAGCCATATAATAGCTGTTATCCTCAAGCCCAGCCATCGCTTCTTCTTTACTTACGAAATCCCAATTAAATGTCGGGTTTTTCTTTAGCTCTTCCTCAAAATCTTTACCGACATGCATGGCCTCACCATTAAACTCTGAACCAGCGTCCGAATTAACGATCGCGACCGGTAAATCATTTAAGCGACTGTAAGGATCCCAGAAAGCTCCGAGGAACATCGCCGAATACATAACCGGAATCGTCAGTACTGCTAAGACTGGAATAAGCACCTTCTTATTGCGTGCGATTGCCGCTAGTTCCCTTCCAAATTGCTGTAATCCTTTCAGTTTCAAACCTTCCACTCTCCCATTATACTAGTTGACCATAATTGTCATTTAGTCATTTTATAGTGTAAAAAAAGGCATCCGACCTATTCCGGAGCCAGTCCTTCCTGCAAATAAAATCGCAGCTGCTCAGTAACCTCCCGCATCTTCAGCGGTTCATGCGTCTTCTTCCAATCGACCGTAAGCGCCATATAGAGCTTCAACATAATAAATGCTGTTAATTCAGGATTACATTGCTTAATCTCGCCTTTATCAACTGCAAGCTGCACCTGATGTTGAATATAGCCTACGACTGCCTTCTCCAACTGCTCAATACCTTCAACCGCCATCGGCGTACCAATTTCCCGCACCTCATGCGCCAGTTGAACCGCCAGCTCATGCTCCTCACGAAATACAAGCAGCTGCTCTAGAGCGACATTCAAATTATCGAAAAATAGCCGATTCGGATCAACAGCCTTCTCCGCAACTCGCTTCATCTCTTTGATTAGTCGATTCATTATTTCCTGAAACAACTCTTCCTTATTAGCAAAAAAAGTATAGATCGTCCCTTTGCCGACATTCGCTATCCGTGCAACCTGATCCATCGTCGTCGCTTTGTAGCCAAACAAAGCAAATGACTTTGCCGCCGCATCTACAATTTGCTGCCGCCGATCTACTGCCATCTCATCACTCCTAAGCGTATATTTCTGACGCCGTTTATGATTGCTCCCTAGAAACTGACCAAAAAACCAAATCAGTCATTTCGATAAATGTAATCATAACATGGCTTTTATATGATTGCAAATAACTATGTAAAACTAACCGTGCTATCCCACAGCATTCCGATATGACTTTCATTAGCAAAATAAGATATAATACTTATACTAACCAAGCGTAAACGGCTGTCGCCTTCCTCTTCGGCTAAAGCATTCGTTTCGCGAAGATATATAAGCACATTTATAAGTGAAAACTTATAAATTCTTATATATTAAATAATCCTGCTCAGCAGACAAAGGAGTGCTTTCGTAAATGTCTTACAAAGAAATTACAACTGCAGAAGAATGGAACAGCGTCTTTGAAAACTCTGACTCCCGCCCGCTCGTTGTGTTCAAGCACAGCACGACCTGCCCCGTGAGTGCGAATGCTTATAAAGAGTTTAATGACTACTTGGACAGCAAGCCTAATGAAGGTGTCGATTATGTTCTTGTTAAAGTAATCGAATCACGTCCGGTATCGAATCAAATTGCTGAGGATACGTCCGTAAAACATGAATCCCCGCAAATTCTTTATATCGATAAGAAGAAGAAGGTTTGGACAGCATCGCATTGGTCAGTAACAAAGGCGCATATTACTGCCGTTCTTGACTAAATAGCTTTTCTTCTACTATAAAACTCCCGAGCATTCGCCCATTTGGCGCGAGTGTTCGGGAGTTTTTTTCTTGAGATATTCCCTCAGTCCTCTTGCAGCCCGTTCTTTATAGAACTATCTACTAATATTGTTGGTTCAATATACCCATTCAAAATTGTGACATTATATGATTATCTAAAGATTGTCGGAATAAATCGTTTTTTCTATACTAGGGGGATCAGTTATGAAGCGTTTCGCTTTAGTTTTTGCCGTTTTATGTATGTTAATGTCAACTTTTTCAGGTCAATTAGCAAATGCAAATGCAAAAGCAGCAGTCACAACTGCCGCATTTAGTGATGTTAAAGGCCACTGGGCAGAAAAGACTATTACAGATATGGTCACTCGTGGGGTTTTAGAAGGATATCCAGATGGGACTTTTCGCCCAGAAGCGCCAGTACAGGTTGATCAGTTTATTAAGATGCTTATCCTCTCCAACACGGACCTGCACCAAAATGGCGCGCGCAGCTGGAATCCTCTATTCATACAGTCGCTAAGTCAGGAGAACCAGTCCATTCTTAAGCAGGATTATCGGTATTTCGACTTCAAGCCGAATCCTGTCGGTTATTGGGCGAAGCTCTTTATTGATGTGGCCAGCGATCTTCATTTTCTGAACAAAAGCCGCTACAGCGACTTCCAAGCCGAGATGACTCGTGAGAACGTTGCAGAAATTATTTATTACACCTTGCAGGAAACGGAATTTCTTGAGGATGGATTATTCGGTCAAAAAATGGCCCAAGCCTACGGCGACATAACGAGTGCTACAGAGCGCGAACAGCGATTTATCGCGGAGACACTCGTAAAAGGGATTATGCAGGGCTATCCCAACGGCTTCTTCGGAGTTGGCGATACGGTCACTCGAGCGGAATCGCTTGTGATTCTAAATCGGTTGACCGATAATTCGAAGCGAATAGCTGTAGAGGTTTCTCCTGATAAACTGGAGCGTATCGTTCCTACAATTGGCGGCGGTCAAAAAATCATCATCTTCCCAGACAAACGGATGTGGGATGCTTATGAAGCGCTGCTCCAGGTTGGACAGCTGCGCGGAGCCAATCACGATTTGTACGAAACAACTCTTCGTTTGTTCAAGGATCAAGATGAGAAAAATAGTGTACAGACTCGCCCAGCAAACTCGACCTCTATCAATGAGGAGGCAGCTATCTGGCTCGATCCGCAATATAACACATATGGCATCACAATGAGACTGCGTGAAGGAACGTTGGCTCGCAATAAAGAGGTGGTTGAACAGTTTTCAAACCAATTATTCGGCTATAACTCTATTGCGTTCCGTGAGCTTTTCAATGACATCTGCACGAAAGTCGAAGAAAACAAGAAAGTGGCATCTCAGCAGCAGCTTATCGGCAACGATAACGTTAATATCCAAATCGACATAGCCGCCAAAACCGTCATCTTCTCCATAGCAGCTAAAAAATAACATTCTAGGTGGTTCTTGTTCCAACCTCCCCCTCCCCCTAATTCACAGGGAGATGGAGGTTTTATCAGCCAAAAAAGCTGTAAGCTTGATTTTCAGGCTTACAGCTTCTTTTTTGGTTAGTTTTTGAGCTGTAAGCTCGATTTTCCGCCTTACAGCATGTTAAAAGCCAGTATTCTTACTAAAATCGCCGCCGTAAGCTCACTTTTGATGCTTACAGCCGTTTTTCGGGTTAATTTATGTGCTGTAAGCTCGATTTTCGCGCTTAACGTTTGGTGGTGGTGGAGCTCATGAGGTCAATTGCTCCTCAGCTCAGATACTATATTTATCATTATGAAGACTGGCTTAAACGGTTAGTACCTGCTAGACGAGCTTTCGAATGTTCCTTCACTTGAACGGAACTGTTCTGGATGGTTCTTAGCGTTTCAGTCAGCTCCATAAACCAAGACTCATCTCTAGTTGCAAGCGCCATATCAATTAGATTATGCATGAGCTGGGTATCCTCCAACGAAATCACGGGTACGCTTTTGAGCCAATGTTCACGTACAGCTGCTATTTTACCTACAATGTTATCGTTATCCGACTTCACCACATATACGCTTACGATTTTGTCCAACTCATTAATTGAATCAATAAAACCATAAATTAACTCGCCACCCTGCGCCTTGCCTTGAACCCAGTCACTTATTTTAAAATCCATTCTCCTGCACCACCTATCTTCAAAAGTAAGTACATCCTTATAACTGTAACCAAATTGTATACATTTGAAACATGATTCTCTCTACTATTCCAAGAAAAGCACCGATTACAACTAATCACATTCACACCATGTTCAATTGGCTATACTGTGATATTAATTGTTACAGTTCAGTTTGTCAATAGCTCCAATACGAACTTGGGCCCCAAATACGATAGTTTTTTAACTGTATCTATCTTGTTTTTATAGCCTCAGCATCCGATAATGAGTTCATGAGCCTCGTCTAATCTGGGACAGTAAATACAAAATGAAAATGAAATGAGGAGAATAAAGATGTTCAATGTTTCAGACATTAATATTTGGGGCGTTTTATTAGCTACAATTGCAACAATGGTGATTGGGTTCTTATGGTACTCTCCAGTATTGCTCGGCAATCAGTGGGTGAAGCAGCGCGGTTTAAAGATGGAGGATATATCTGGCGGCGGTCCATTTACTTATGTGCTAACCGCATTAACTGCGCTCGGCGGGGCATTTATTTTAGCTCTTCTGATTACGCTCACGGATGAGGCTACTGCGGTTTCTGGACTCATTATGGGACTTCTAATCGGGGTCAGCATCTCACTCAAAATTGGCATGAACTACTTATTCGAAGGTCATAAGTTAGGGCTATATTTGATTACAATTGGCTATCATCTAGTATCCTATTCCATAGCAGGTCTGATTATAGGTATCATACAATAGTGCATTACAATTGCTGAAAAAAGGACCATTTTGAGATAAATGATCTGCAACCAGAAGGATAGGCACTTCGAAAAAAATGCCCGTCCTTCTGATTGCAAAATCCTCATCCTTGAAAAAATGATTAGCTCTAACTCCAGCCCCAGAAGAAACCGTCTCTCTCCCAAGCCGCTCTGCCGTTATGCAGCTTTCGGAACGCTTTTTTTACGTCTTTGCCTATTGATTGATTGCCATTGTCGTTAATATAAATAAAGTGCTCACCAAAGTGACTCATAATATGAGCAACAGCTGCGCTTTGATGTAAAATACCTGCGGACTTCACTTCGTTCAACATCCACTCTGCGACATCGTCAGCCGTATACGACATTTTTCTCACTCCTTTATCAAAGAAACGTTGTAACTATAGCATACTTAGCATTATATCCACAATAAAACACCGTATTCTACCCCCTGCCGATCCCGTTTTAAGATCGTCACCCCGCCATTTTCAGATTAACATCCTCCCCTTTCCAACTAACGTACTAACGATTGACAGTTCATTTGTTTTTCCTCTATATTATATTTATAACAATTTAATTTCATTAAATTTAGTTTTACTCTTTGGAGGCTACAACATGAACAGCGATGAAACATTAAAACTAGACAATCAAATATGCTTCGCCCTTTATGCTTGCTCACGTGAAATAACGAAGCTGTACCGCCCAATGCTTGAGGAAATCGGCTTAACCTACACACAATATGTTACGATGCTTGCTCTATGGGAGAAGGATCTTGTAACGGTGACTTCACTTGGGAACAAGCTGTACCTTGATTCCGGCACACTGACTCCATTGCTCAAAAAACTAGAAGCAGCAGGTCATATTACACGTACTCGCGATCGGAATGATGAACGCAGTGTGGTTGTCGAGCTAACGGAACAAGGCAAAGCATTGAGAGCTAAAGCCGAAGACATTCCGTTTCAATTATTTTGCAAGCTGGACTCGACACCCGAGGATGCGACCTTGCTGTTAGGGCAAATGCACGAGCTTCTTCAAAAAATCCAGAGTACTTCTTCAAAAAGTTAGTCAAGTTCAAAACCTAATAGGGGGAATTCAAAAATGTCGCTATCTAAACATCGCCAATTTGGACCCACAAATTTGCGGCTTTCACCGCTTGGACTTGGCTGTTGGCAGTTCAGTAACGGAACCGGACTGGTCGGTAAGTTTTGGCCGGTTCTTCAAGGAAATATAATCAATGATATTGTAAAAACGAGCTACGAAGGCGGTATGAACTGGTTCGATACGGCTGAAATTTACGGTAATGGACAATCTGAGCAGCTTTTAGCCCGTGCACTCAGGGAGACTATTCCTGCTGATGATCCTATTTTCATAGCTACAAAATGGTGGCCATTTTTCCGTACAGCAGGCAGCATCACGAAGACGATTGATGAACGAATAAGACAGCTTGAGAATCATAAAATTAATCTATACCAGGTCCATCAACCGTTCTCGCTCTCCACCGTAAGCAGTGAGATGAAAGCGATGGCTAAGCTAGCTGCAGACGGTAAAATACAACATATCGGTGTAAGCAATTTTTCAGCGAAGCAAATGCGTGAAGCAGATCGTGTCCTACGGGAATATGGTCTGAGGCTAGCCTCGAATCAAGTGAAATATAATTTACTGGATCGGCACATTGAGCATAACGGTATTTTGGAGACGGCAAAGGAGCTTGGCATTGCTATTATTGCCTACTCGCCACTACAGCAAGGTATTTTAAGCGGTAAGTTCCATCACAACCCAGAGCTTGTAAAATCGATAACTGGCCCTCGTAAATGGAGCACCTCATTCCGCACAGAGGGACTAAACCGCTCGAAGCCTCTAATTGAAGCACTCGAACAGATAGCCGATCGTTATGATGCTTCAGCAACTCAGGTTTCTTTGAACTGGCTTATTCACGCCCACGGCGATACTGTATTCGCTATTCCAGGCGCATCCAAGCTGCACCATGCTGAGCAAAATGTAAAAGCCATGCAGTTTAAACTAACGGTCGATGAAATGGACGAGATTAACGAAGTCGCACGATTTGTCAGTCGTTAACCACCCCGCCTTCCCATTTTCAAATATGGCTTTATGTCCTTTTTTTGAAAATGGGTTCATTGACACCACCAATTAAATTGTATACAATTTAATTATAAGAAATTCATTTTAAATATAGGAGGCAAATTATATGTCTATATACAATTTTGAAGTCAATACGATCAAAGGTGAGCAGCAAACACTCACTCCTTATAAAGGGCAAGTTATGCTAATTGTTAACACTGCTACCAAATGCGGTTTTGCACCGCAGTTCAAAGGCCTTCAAAAGCTTCAGGATGATTACAAAGACCAGGGCTTTGCCGTGCTGGGCTTCCCCTCCAGCCAATTTGCTAATCAGGAGCTAAGTGATGATCATGCAATCGCAGAGGCTTGTGAAATCAATTTCGGTGTATCCTTTCCGCTATATGGAAAAATTGATGTTTACGGAAGCAATGCACACCCTCTATTCAAACATCTAACTAAGGAAGCACCCGGGTTTTTGGGTTCGAAGGTGATCAAGTGGAATTTCACAAAGTTTCTTGTCGATCAGGACGGTAAAGTCGTGAAACGGTTTRGTCCAAAGGATGAGCCCGCTTCAATCGCAAGCTATATCGAGAAATTATTGAAATAACAAGTTTTGCAACTGACGAAATTGGCATTCAAAACGTCTCCTATGCTAAAATACAAAGTGGATAAATAACTAGGAGGATGTTTTTTATGCTGCAGAACAAAAAGCGTTTTGGAACGGTACTACTACTAATGATCGCTCTGCTCGTCGTTATTTCTGGATGTGGCGGAACGAAAGGCTTATCAGGCAACGATAGTCTCGGCTCTGGAAATACTGGCAATGCAGGCAATACAACTGCACCACCTGCAACTGAGACACCCGTACCAGAAGGTCCCGAGCTTCTAGGCGCGGACAAGCACCCTGTCGTAACCATTACAACAAGTACAGACAAAACAATTAAGATCGAGCTTTATCCTGAAGTTGCTCCTAATACGGTAAATAACTTTATTTCACTCATTCAAAAAGGATTCTATGATGGACTTATCTTCCACCGCGTTATGCCTGGATTTATGATTCAAGGCGGCGACCCGGATGGTACAGGTATGGGTGGCCCTGGCTACGGCATTCCTGGAGAATTTAGCAAAAATGGCTTTGAAAACAAATTATCACACACGCGCGGCGTATTATCTATGGCTAGATCGGGCGACCCGAACTCTGCTGGTTCCCAATTTTTCATCATGGTTAAGGACTCTGTCTTTCTAGACAGTGAATATGCTTCCTTCGGTAAAGTCACTGAAGGTATGGATGYGGTTGATGAAATTGTTAATCAAAAAACAGATGCTAATGACAGACCTACAGACGACCCAATGATTTCGATGAAAAAGGTAACTGTAGATACGTTAGGCATGACTTTTGAGGAACCAAAGAAAGCAGAATAACAAGCAACCGTGGACTGTTTGATAAAATAGACCTCGCAGCAAATAGCAGAAAGGAGCCAATCGGCTCCTTTTTTCTTTTCCTCATTGCCGATTTAACTAGGCATGAACTACGAGTTTCATCATATGGTGGAATATAGAGATGCTATAAAGGATGGTGGAGCTATGTATTCCTATATGCCCGTTAGTGTGGTGAATGTAACAAATCCACTTAGCAAATCACTGATGGGCAAATATTTTTTAGGTGAGACAGACCAGTTGGATCCTACTGATTCAAACCGCACATGGGCAGCATTAATAAATCCACCTAACTCAGGTGTTCATTTGTATTTCGATGTCTATGTGCTAAGCAACCTCTCTAATGATAAGCTCGTCTCTCAAATCTGCTTCTGTTCCAACTTACCCACGCGCGGCAAGCAATCACATGAAGTGTCCACGGCCAACCTAGCTTTTCAACCTACACCGTTGCCCCATGGACAAATTCAGTTCGGAAGCCATCTGGATACATCATCCTTAGCAGCCACTCCAGTCTCCACAAGGGTAATCCCCTCCTATTCAAGTGTATCTAGCGAAAAAGCTGGTCACTGGATTATCGCACCAGGAAAAGCTATCCTGTTCACACTCACCGGTTCTACGGACCACCCAGCTCCTGCTGTCATATCTTTTGGGTGGTGGGAAGAGATTATTGGGCGTTACTAGTGACTACATAGGATCAAGCCCTCGTGTTATTGAACGGGGGCTCTTTCATTATGTAGAAACGACTCCCCTGAATCTGAATGACTCATTATCGTCTTGTTATAACTTAACATTGCAGTCATCAGTTGACACTCTTACCCCTCAATGATATGTTGAACGTATGCAGGCATTCCGCGTCAGTTGCGGGGTGCCTATCTCTATGCAAAATAATAACAACTGTTCCTATCAAGGAGGTGATATCGCATGATACAAGTGAGGGAATTTATTGATACCGATACCGTTTTTGCCGAAAAAAGAGCAAATGAATTTTTGGCCGAGCTAGAGGAAGATCAAGTCGTCAACATTTGTTATGGTTCTATGATCAAAACAACCACATCAGGTGCGACTTATCAAAGAAGCACGATATTGGTTGTCTACAAACTTATCAAAAAGGAGTAATCATGAAAGCTGGTGATCACATCTCTAAGCCTGATCAAGGTCCTAAAGATCGCTACGAGAGCTTCTTCAAAGCTCTCTCTCTTACAGCGACGATTTGCCTAATCGTAATGGCTATTAGCTATATTGTATATCTGATTGTTGTTTAACAATAACGTTTGTTTACATTCGTCATACTAGTTATCCAGGAGGCTACCTATGAAGAACATGACAGATAATCGATTATATAAGTTGAAAAGCGGAATCTTCAAAAAGCCATAGTTACTTTAATACGCATTGTTAACCCGCCATTAAGCAGATAAGCTTA